>DASUPZ010000219.1:0-9009 GCA_036280855.1 Pyrinomonadaceae bacterium
CGGCAACGCGTTAAGTGTGAATAGTATCGTCGTCAGCGTCCGGTAAGCGCTACTCCTTGGAGTGCGCCGACTTGTCGGCGCTTTGGTCCCACGTTAAGCACCCCTGACTCTGGACCAAAGCGGCGCCAGGCCGCCGCACTCCAAGGAGGTTAGAGAACGATTTCGATGATCTTAAACGCCACGTACAGCCCTGCGACGCCTCCGATAAACGCAAACACGTACCACAGCGGCATCTTAGTCCGGCAAGCTGGACACCGAGCGCGCGTCCGGGCCACAACCCTTTCGCAATTACGACAGATCATGTGGTTTAGCGGCAACGTCAGCGGTTTCGCGTCTTCACATTGGTCCATAAGGGCCAATGATCAGACAGTTCGATCTTTCGATCGATACCAAAGCTACCAGCTTCCAGCCCTCGTAGCCAAACCCAGTCCAGCTTCATCTTGATCGGCACGAACAATACTTTTGTTTTGAACGTGGCTTCACCGCCAAACGGCGTCTTCCAGCCTGCGTCGGAAAATAGCTTGTGCGTTTTCTCGTCAGCACTCGATTCCCACGTATTCAGATCGCCCATGATAATCGCCGGCGTGTCGGGTGGAAGTTGCGCGAGGTCGTCCATGATCGCTTTGAACTGCTCCAGTTTCTTCTTCATCGCCAGTCGCGTCTCCGCGTGCGCCGAATAAACTCGCCACTTGCGGCCATCAACTTCAACCGTCGCACCGAGTGCGACTCGCCGCCTGCCGTTCGGACCTTCGTGAGGTAAAACAATCCGGCGCACATCAGATAGAGGGTACACGCTGAGAATCGCGACGCCTGTTTCCTCCTCGTCGTCGGGTTCGGGCGCGGGTGGCGCCGCCCAGGCGTAGTGCATTCCCAATTCTTCGGCAATCATCTTTGTCGTGTGGCAGTTGCCGCTGCGTTTCCTGCGCCGGTCGACTTCCTGCAGGCCGAGTATTGCGGCGCCGCCGATCTCCGGATCGTTGTGCAGCAGGGTAATCATCTTCTTGAGTTCATTGCCGCTGCGAAAGCGAATGTTGTACGAGACGATTTTTACCTCTTGCTTTGCGGTTGTTTGCTTTCGCACCGTCGTGGCACTGCCCGATTCCTGCAGCGACGACACGTCGGCGGTTGGGCAAACCAGGAAGAGAAAAACCAGCAGTACCTTTATCATCCTAGATCTCCACCTTCAATCCATCTTTTGCTTCGATCGTTTCGCCGGACCATAGTGTCCGCGCTTCAGCGGCAACATCGATCCCATCCCATTCCGGATAAAGATGAGTCAATACTAATTTTTCAGGCGCACACTGATGGGCCAACCGCATTGCGTCGGCGAGCTCAAGGTGCTTCGCAACTGGTTTGTTTCTTCTGAACGAACATTCCATCAGCAATAGGTTCGCGCGATTCGCAAACGATCCGAAATCTTCTGAGAAACCCGTGTCGGAAGTATAAACAAAAACTTTCGACTCCTGATCTTTCAAACGAAGCGCCAGGCTTTCGTCGGTATGAGGCGTTTTCATCGCCGTTGCAGTGATGCCTTGAAGCAATGTGAAATCTTCGTTGGGTTCGACTTCGACGATCTCGACCTCGAATGGTTGTTTGAGCAACTCGTAGTTGTTTGAGTTACTCACTGTTTCGACAAGGCCGCGCAATCCACGCGGTCCGAAAATCCTTAGCGGCCTGGTTCTGCTTTGCGTTTGCGGCGCCCATTTTGTGCCGAAGAGAAAAGGCGTCAGCCCGCCCATGTGATCCAGGTGAAAATGGCTGATCCAGATTGCGTCGAGATTGGGCCAGTCTAAACCTTCCTCCGCCATACGATGCGCTGCGTCGGCGCCCGCGTCGAGCAGCATCGTGCCCGTCTTTGTTTCGAGAAAATGTGACGGTGTCGCGCGTGCACGATGTGGTACAGACGTGCCCGAACCCAGGATTGTTAACTTCATCCCGACATTTTAAGCTAAACTTCGCCAATGAGTCAGACGGGGCTCCAGCTCGACGTGCTCGCAGTTTTCTCGCATCCTGACGACGCAGAGTTGTCGGTGGCGGGAACACTGCTCAAACTCAAATCGCTGGGTTACCGCACGGGTGTTTGCGACCTTACGCGTGGCGAGATGGGAACGCGCGGCACGCCCGAGATCCGCGCGCGGGAAGCACAGGAAGCCGCGCGCATCATGAAACTCGACGTGCGCGTGAATCTCGATCAACCCGACGGGCACGTGTGGCCCAGTGAACCTGCTCGCACGGCGTTTGTCCGGATGCTGCGAACGTACAAACCGAAGGTGTTGATAACGACGCACGAGGACGACCCGCACCCGGATCATGCGCACACGTCGATCATCGTGAGACAAGCGGCACGGCTCGCGACGATGGCTCGCTACGATGAAGAGCCGGGCCTGCTGGCCGTGCCCATGCCCGCGATCATGCATTCGCTGTTTTCACGGCGCATTGTGCCGTCTTTTGTCGTCGATGTTTCGGATTTTGTCGATGAGAAGATGAGCGCGATCAGGGCTTACGAATCGCAGTTTTACAACGCGGAGTCACAAGAGCCGGCGACGAGAATCAGCGATCGTAACTTTCTGCGGGAGATTGAAGTGCGGATGGGCTATTTCGGATCGCTGATCGGCGTGACTGCCGGCGAACCCTTTTACGTTCGCGAAGCACTGAACGTCGACGACCCCCTGGCCCTCCTAACCCGCCGCATGAACATTTATTCTTAGATCCGTGTCTTAAAATCCGCGTCCATCCGCGGCTTATTTCTTCTTCGGCTCCAGCACTGCTCGCGCGATCGCGATCGTCGCCACCGCGCGTGGTCCCTCAAACTGAAAACCTCGCGCCAGCTCCACCGCACGATCGTAATCCTGGTTCGCCAGCTCTTTAAAAATCCCTTCCAGATCAAACTCCGCAACATCGTTCGTGTGGATCGACGACTGGCTCTTCGCTTTGAACTGGAGCACGATCTCACCATCCTCGCCACTAAATCCCTCGACCGAGTTTGCTGCTTTCACCGCGTCAAACGCCGCATCCCAAACACGTCCCGGGTCGACAACTTTCAGCGCGTTCGCCACTGCAACCAATCCACGCGGCAGTGCAGGATCAGACACGTCAATGCGACGCGCGGTTGTCGCCGCTTCATCGGCAAGCTCGATCGCCTTGTCTTTGTCAGTCTTCGCGATGAGCTTGGCCACCTCGGTGAGCACCCAAACCTTCTGGATGTGCGTCAACTCGCCTTTTTGGGCCAGCTCCAACACCTGATCGGTCAGCTTCTTTTGAATAGAAACCATTGCGAGCGACGCGTCGAGGTAAGTCTGAAACTGCTTGCGAGTTTCGGAGTCTTCAACCTTGCTCGCAAAGTCGCGCGCTCTCATCTCACCCTTACTAGCCAGCATTTGGGCCAACTGGATGTAAAGTGAGTCGCGTTCGGCGGAAGTCTTCGCGCGTTCGATACGATTGAGTAGCGCCTCCTCTCGATCGGCGGCCGTCATGTCAGGCTTGATACCTCTGTTGATCAAGTCCTCGTCACGCTTGCGTGCGCTTTCTGACGCCACCGCATTCAAAGCATTCAAATGACCACGCAGCGATTCAACCATCTCGGCCGGCGCGTACTGTTCGAAGAACGGCAGCACGCGTTTTATGACGAGAAACTTTCCGTCAATTCCGGCCGGGCCCGCGTCCTGCCCCGGCGGCGGCAACGGCCGCAGCAGGATCGCAGATGCTGCCTGAAAGAACGCGTTGCGTAATTCCGGCGACACCACGGCCGGCGTGGTAGTAGAGCGCATTTGTGACGTTGACGTTCCAGGGCCCTGGAAGATCACGAAAATGCCCGGCGTAAAGATGTACGACGAGAGGAGCGAAACTGTATTCGCGTCAGCTTGCGGATTGTTTGCCGAACTCGCAAGCAGCGCAGCATAACGACTATCGGCGGCGGCGGGATCTTTCTCGCGCAGGTTCGTTAAGAAGTTAATGCTTTGCACGCCGACAACTGTGAGCGCAGGTTCTGCGAGCTGAAGCGCGCGTTCAATCTCGCCTGACCGGAGCATTTCGCTGGCCACCGACAAACGCTGCGTCAAAGCGTCGCTCAGTTCATAATGGCCCCGCGACTTTTCGGCTTCGAGTTTTTGCGTCTTCAACTTCTCGAGAAACTCTTCACTCAATGCGCGATCGTGTCGCGCGGCGAGTCGCAACACTTCGCGTCGCACGTTCGGCGGTGAATTGTATGTATAACTGCCACCGCGAGCCTTCTTCTCGCGAATCTCTTCCTGAAGTTTTCGATCACTTTCGAGATCGGCGCTTTCAGCCGCTTCCCATGCCTTGCGAAACATGAGTCGACCTTGTTCGGCATCGACTTGCCACAACGCATCCGCGATTCGCGCGAGCGACCTGGCGCGCAACATCGGATCGTTGAACGTGCGAGCGTCGCTCGAAAGGGCCATCAGCAAAGATCGCGCGCGTGCGTGACGTTCTTTGGTTTCCGCATCGAGTTCCGCGGCAGCGACGGACTTGGCTGGTGTCTTCGTACGTGTGGTCTGTTTGTTACTGTCACTTGACTGGGCAGTTGACTGCGCGGCGGTTGTGACGGTCACAGCCAAAAGCAGGCATGAAAGCAAGCTGAGTTTTTTCATGGCTCAATTCGATCCTGTGGCAACCGGATCTTTTCGCTTTTCGAGGACGGAACGCGCGATGGCGAGCGTTGCGACGGCCCTGGGCGCTTCTCCGGTGAAAGTTTTTGCGAGTTGAACTGCTCTAAGAAGATCGGCTTGAGCAAGATGCCTGAAAACGGCCAGCAAGTCAAAATCCTGGGCCGTGGCGGCGTTCATTACCACCATCATTTTTGTTTGCAGGCGCGCCAGAATCTGGCTGTCTTCGCCTGTGAAAGCCTCGGCGTTATTTGCAGCCTTCACGACTTCACTCACGATCTCCCACGCGCGCACGCGATCGATCTCCGCGAATCCTACGGCCACGCCGGTCAGCGCTCTCGCGCGATCCGGGTCGCTCGCACTGATGCGACGGCTTTCGGCGAGTGCTTCCTCGAGTATGTCCGTCGCTCGCGAACGCTCCGAGTCCATGACGAGTTTCGCGGCGCTCGTGAGTGCCCACACTTTTTGAATACTCGTGAGTGCGCCCGACTTAACGAGTCGAGTGACTTCGGCGACGTCTTTCTTTTCTATCGCGGCGTCGACGAGTTGAAAGTCAGTGTAGGCTTTGACGCTTTTTCGCAGTTCCGTGTTCTCGATCTTGTCGACGAGATCTCGTGCGCGTGGATCGCCTCGCTCGGTTAGTGCAACGGCGTAGTCGGCGTAAATTGCGTCGCGCTCGTCGGCGCGAGTGGCGCGGTCCAATCGTTCCTGCATCCGCTGGTAAGGATCGCTTTCCGCTGAGTCCGGCAGGATTCCATTGGTGACCGCGCGGTTCTCGCCTTGCTGGAACATCGCGGGCACGGCAGAAGCGAGTGCAGTCATTTGCGTGCGTAAACCTGGTGTGAGATCCGCTGCGTACTGTTCGAAAATTGGAAGCAGTCGTTTGATGACCAGATACTTTCCTGTCGATCCCGAAGTTGTTCGATCCTGGTCGGGCGCGGGTGACGGTTGCATCAGGATCTGGAAAGCTACTTTGAGAAAGCTGTTTAGCAGCCCGCTACTGATGGGTGGCGCAGGCGTTGGTTCGCGCTGCCGGTTCTGATTAGCGCCGCCGTTTCTTTCGAAAGTCACGTATAGAAACGGTGTGAATAGATACGACGACAAGCCGGAAACTGTGTTCGCGTCAGAATTTGGATCGACAGCAGCACGTGCGAGCAGTGTTGCGAACGCCGCATCGGCGGCTTCGCCGTTCTTCTCGCGTAGAGCTGAGAGGAAGAAGATCGAGTCGACGTTAACTGAATCGAGTGCCGGTGCCGCAAACTCCAACGCACGCTCAACTTCTCCATCTTCCAACAGTCTCCGCGCGAGTTGCAGCCGCTGCGAGCCTCCCATGCGGCCACCCGAATTTCGACGTTGATCGGCTGCTGCTTCATCCCGTGCTTTTGCCGCGGCTTCGTCGAGAGCTTTGAGAAACTCCTCACCGAGTTTGCGATCGCGCTTGCCTACGAGCCGGAGGACTTCGCTGCGCAGGCTTGGTCCACCGCGCACGACCATTGGCTCACCGGCATCCTCCTGACGTTTTAATTCTTCGGCACGCTTTTTGGCCGATTCGACATCGACGATTTCGGCCGCTTCCCACGCACGGCGGAAGAGTTCGCGGGCGCGATCGGGATCGGTTTCCCACAACACGTCGGCGGCACGCGCCTGTACGCGTGCGCGGCGTGTCTGGTCTTTGAAGCCGCGCGCCTCGTCGGCGAGGCTGTTCACGAGTGAAATCGCGATGGTGCGTTGCTGCGCCGCCTCGGCGTCAGCCTCCTCTGTGGTGGTTTTTACTTTTTTGGTTTGTGCGGCAGCGCACAGAGTAAGGCAAAGACTCAGCGCAAATGCGACGAAGAGCGAGGGGAAAGACATGACAGACTCCCGTTGTGCGAAAAGGATGGATAGTCGGACAGTTCACACGTACGAGGAGCGATTCGGTTCCGGAAACAACGGATCCAACGGATTTTTAAGACACGGATTAACGCGGATCAGACCGCGATGACCTCTAAATCGGGGTCGACTTCCTGCTTCAACATGCCCTCGATTGCCATCAGCGTGCCGGTCAGGGAGCTTGGGCAGCTGCCGCAGGCGCCCTGGTAGCGAATGCTGAGGGTGTGATCGGTCAGTCCTAAGACTTCAATATAACCACCGTCGCCCATCAATGCTGGTCTGACTTTCTCGTCCAGAATCTCGTTGATCTTCAGTAACCTCGGATCGTCACTCGTCACTGCTGCGATGGAACCACCCACTGCTGCGGCCGCTGCTGCGGCTGACGGGGTGACCGCGTCGGCTGCTCGAATCGGAACCGCAAGCGCCGGCAAAAGTTCGTCCCAATCACCCTCATCGTCCTTCTCGACGGTGATCATCCGGTCCATGTAAAAGACTGAGACAACGTGGCCAATGTCAAACAGCGACTTCGCCAGCGGGTCGTTCTCAGCAAGATCCGCCGAACCATACTGCCGCGCCACGCCGTTGCTGACAGGTTCGCGCAAGATAAATTTCACTGCGTTGGGATTGGGCGTCTCTTCGATATCACTGATTTTCGGCATTCCAAACTCCTGATACTCACTTTTTATTTGGTCACATTATAGCCTTTTTGTTCTGTCGTCGCAGTTTAGGACGGCACCGGGCGCCGCAGGATTTTCGCCCGAAAATCTTTCTTTAAAAAAACCTGCGATCACGTTGCAAGAATCATTGCTAAAAATCAAAAGCAGGTCTATACTCCCGCCCTCACTTGCCCCCCCTCTCAGAAGGTGAGTCAAGTTGAGATAGAGGCAGGCGATAGCGAGGGTCGCCTGCCTCACTTTTTTATCGACCCCATTTTCGCCCTTTGGTCTTTGTCAGACGTGCGAGTATTCTCTAGTCACTAAACAAAACCAGATCAAGGGCCAAGCGATTGAACATCGGCATCACGGTATATCCTACGTACGGCGGCAGCGGTATTGTTGGATCTGAACTCGGCAAGGAACTCGCAGCGCGCGGCCACACCGTCCACTTCATCTCATCAGCGTTACCGACCAGGCTGACAGAACTCAACGACCGCGTGCGCTTCCACGAAGTCGAGATGATGTCGTATCCGTTGTTTGAGCATCAGCCGTACACGCTCGCATTGGCCACGAAGATGGCCACCGTCGCCGAGGAAGAGAACCTCGATCTGCTGCACGTTCACTACGCGATTCCACACTCGATCAGCGCCATTCTCGCGCGGGAGTCTCTTAAACCGCGGCGACGGCTGCCCGTAGTTACGACGTTGCACGGAACTGACATCACACTTGTCGGCGCCGATCGATCTTATTTGCCGATCACTCGTTACGGTATCGTTCAGTCAGACGGTGTCACTGCGATCTCCGACTACCTGAAAGACGCGACCAACGAAATATTCCACTTTGACGACATCAAAGTGATCCCCAATTTTGTTTGCCAGTACGACTACATGCGACGGGACGTGAAGAGCCTGCGCGAGTCCCTCGCGCCGAATGACGAACGCCTGCTGGTCCACGTCTCAAACTTTCGTCCGGTGAAGAGACCGGTGGATTGCGTCGAGATTCTCGCGCGAGTGTTGAAGAAGGACGTGAAGACGCGGCTCATCATGGTCGGCGACGGTAGCGAACGCACCAACGCTGAGCATCGCGCACGCTGTCTCGGCATTTACGAGCACTGCTCTTTTGTCGGCAAGCAGCCGCGCATCGTCGACTATCTTTCGGCTTCGGATGTGTTGCTGTTGCCGTCGGACCAGGAATCGTTTGGACTGGCTGCGCTTGAAGCGATGGCATGTGAGGTTCCGGTGATCGCGTCGCGTGTCGGAGGTCTTCCGGAAGTTGTCACCGATGGTGAGAATGGTTTTCTCAGTCCTGTGGGCGACGTCGATAAGATGGCGTCGGACGCTGCACGTCTACTTACGAACGACAAACTCCGGCAGGACTTCGGCCGCCGTGCGCGCGAATCGGCGATCAGCCGTTATCGCACCGACCTCGTCATCCCTCAATACATCCGATTCTACGAACACGTTATCGGAAAACAATCCGAGTAATGCGTGGCTAAAATGTCTTCTCTAATCGTCGGCACCGCTGGTCACATCGATCACGGAAAGAGCGCACTCGTACGCGCGCTCACCGGTGTCGATCCCGATCGCCTTCCTGAAGAAAAACGACGCGGCATCACGATCGATCTCGGCTTTGCCGATCTCGAAATCGACGATCTGCGTCTCGGTTTCGTCGATGTCCCCGGTCACGAACGCTTCGTGAAGAACATGCTCGCCGGAGCACACGGCATCGATCTGCTTGCACTCGTGATCGCCGCGGACGAAGGCGTGATGCCGCAGACGCGCGAGCACTTCGACATCTGCCGTTTGCTGGGCGTGCGCAACGGCGTCGTAGTGATTACTAAAAAAGATCTCGTCGACGAA
>DASUPZ010000220.1:0-4040 GCA_036280855.1 Pyrinomonadaceae bacterium
GCTGCCGAGTCCGCCGTAGATTTCGGAAGAGGGAAAAACGAAGCCGCGCCGCTTCGCAAGAGAAACGATGGTGTCGATGTTTGGTGCAGGCACGAATACAGGATTAACAGAATTTAGAAGATTAGTAAAACGCTCTTCGAATGCTGTTAATCCTGGTAATTCTGCAATCCTGTCACTGCCTGGCTTTGCGCCCGGCAGGCGCGGGTTTCAAATCTTTCGCCTGCACGGTAGGTGTCGGTTTCGGAGCAGCAGCGCCACTCGGAACGATCCAGAGCTCGACGCTGTCGTCTTCACGGAATCCGCCATTGACCACGTCGAACCGCGAAGCATCGATCCCGCGTTTCGTGATCAGGTAATCACGCGCACGCGACATCAAAACTTCCACCTGATTGAGAGGCTTCGTGCGTCCGCCGTAAGCGATGATGTAAGCACGGCGTGAAGGGTCGTTCTGCAACTCGATGGCGAGGTTGTCGAGTCGCGCTTTCTGATCGTCGTAAGAGCAGTTGTTACACTCGTCAAACTCGTGCGCAACGATCGCCGGCTTCGGCAAAGCCGCAACGGTCGAAATCGCCTGAGCACTTTGCGCACACGCCGGATCCGACGATCCGTCATCTGCGGTTAACGTCGCAACGATCCGCTGACCGCCAAGTCCCGTCGAATCGACGTTGAGTGTCGGCGTTCCCTGTCCGCTGATGATGCGAGCGGCAGACGGAGTGACTTTCCAGTTGTACTTCAAAGTCGCAGTGCCGCCGTACGAAGCGTCTGCTGTGTACGTAATGATCTCACCGTCGTTAATCTGCTGCGGCGCGGAAATGCTCACAGGAAAGGGGCAAGGAGACTTCGGCGCTGGTGGCAACGGTTTGTAATTCACTACAACACACTTCACACGTCCGGCCGGCACTTCGATTTCACGTTTCCAGAATTGCCCGTTAGGCAAACGGATTTCGACGTTGTGCGAGCCTGGCTCGAGATCGAAAGCGCGGTATTCGGTGCGGGTTTCACCGTGCGGCTTTCCGTCGATCGTCAACAGCAGGCCTCCGGGGTTACTCAATATCTTGATGGTGCCGTACTTTGCTTTCTTCGTCTTTGCTGAAACCTCAAACGCCGGATGCGCCGCGAGAAAGCCAATCGCGAGGAGGGCTGCAAATGCAAACTTAATTTTTCCGCGCAGGATGAATGTGTATTTCGACATCTCTATTCTTCCTCCCGCGCTGCGAGTTTTGCTTTGCCGTGACGACGCCGCAAACCTGCACCAGCTGCGACCAGCCCGGATCCAAACAGCAGTAATGAAGCTGGCTCAGGAGTCGGAGTTGGCCCCGGTGGCGTCGGTGTTGGCTGCGAGCTCGGTGGTTCGTCGCAGTTGTCGCAGTCGCTTATGAAGACAAACGGAACGGCGCCAAGAAACAGGAATGGCCACTTCGGAAACTCGGCGGCGCCTGCAATCAGTATCTCGCCGCAATCGCAGATAGTGCCTTCAACTTCACCTTCTTCAGTGATGTCGATGCCGATGTCCTGACCTTGAGAAGTGACGACGACGCTGGCAATAAGTGCTTCGGTCTTTGGTCCACCCGGAGTCGCAGACTCGTTGCGTGGTCCATTCTGTTGCGTGGAGACTTTCGTTCCGGAGCCGGCTGGATCCTGCGTGTTTAGTTTTAGATCGATAGCTGAGCCTTTGTGAGTCTGGACTACCTGATTAATGCTCACTGTATCAGCCAGGGCGGGCACCGCTGTCAAAAAGAAAACACAGAAGCCGGCCGCTAACATGCGGGGGAGTAACCGTGCACTGTGCCGGGGTCGTATTGAGAGAAACTGGGCCAAGATTAATTTCATACCGTTTAACGATCTGGAGGCGTCGATTGCCTCTGTCCATTACAGAGACACGCCGAATAGCCAAAAAACTCCAGCCGCACGAGTCGTTTTCTGGTAATTGCTGGAAGTTTGCTGGACTGAGCGAGCAAAGGTTAAAGGTCCGGACCACCCCTTGTAGCCTCTCGCCTTTCAGGAGTTAGAGGTGCACAAATGCGTGCAAACTGAGGGCCATGAGGAGAATGGCCCAAATGCAAGGATTCGAAGGATTTCAGGCGGATTTTGTCCGGGATCTGGACCAGCGGTCTGAAAACTGGACAGTCGAATAGGTCCTATAAGACCTAGGACCTATGCTGCCGCAAAAATAGTCGCGGTCGGGGGATTGGAAGAAATAGGTCCTATACGTCCTATAGGACCTATTCGCTCAAAACTACATCTCGCTGTCGCTCGGGCTGGCGGCTTCAGCTTTGCGATTTTCCTCGCGCAGCACTGCCTTTCGCGAGAGCTTGATCTTGTTGCCCTCACGGCCGATGCACTTCACCAGGATCTGCTGGCCCTCTTTCAACTCGTCGCGAACGTCTTTTACGCGTCGATCCGCAATCTCCGAGATGTGCAGCAGACCATCCGTTCCCGGAAAGATCTCGACGAACGCTCCGAAGTCGACGATGCGGTTAACCGTGCCAAGGTAGGTCTGGCCCACTTCAGCCTCCGCCGTCAACCCACGAATGCGATTCACGGCAGCGTCCGCAGCTTCACCACTCGCCGTGGCGATCGAGATCGTACCGTCGTCAGAAACGTCGATCTTTGCCCCGGTTTCTTCAACCAGAGATCGGATCACTTTACCGCCTGGTCCAATCACGTCGCGAATCTTGTCAGGGTTGATCTTGATCTGGATGATTCGCGGCGCAAGCGCGGAGATGCTTTCACGCGGTTCAGCAATCGTCTTCTCCATCGCGCCCAGGATGTAGAGCCGGCCTTTCTTTGCCTGCTCGAGCGCCTCGGCCATGATTTGCGCGTTGATGCCGGCGATCTTGATGTCCATCTGAAGCGCCGTGATGCCGTTGCGTGTTCCAGCGACTTTGAAGTCCATGTCGCCGTAATGATCTTCGGCGCCCGCAATGTCCGTCAGGATCGCGTACTTGTTTCCTTCCATCACGAGGCCCATCGCAACACCGGCGACTGGCGCTTTCATCGGCACGCCTGCGTCCATCATCGAAAGCGTTCCGCCACACACGGTCGCCATCGAAGATGAACCGTTTGATTCCGTGATGTCTGAAACTATGCGAATGGTGTAAGGAAAGTCTGCGTCGTCAGGAAGCGCGCTCTCGAGCGCACGTCGCGCGAGTGCTCCGTGTCCGATCTCGCGCCGGCTCGAAGATCCAAACCTGCCGACTTCACCGACCGAGTATTGCGGGAAGTTGTAATGCAGCAGGAAACGTCGTTTGACTTCACCCTTCTCGAGATCGTCGATGAACTGTTCGTCTTCCTTCGTGCCGAGCGTAGTTGAAACCAGCGCCTGCGTCTCGCCTCGTGTAAAGAGTGCCGAACCATGAACGCGCGGCAGCCACCCGACTTCACACGTGATCGGACGTATCTCGGAAAAACGCCGTCCATCCGGCCGGCGACGCTTGTTGAGAATATCGTCGCGGAAGACCGTCTCTTTGAGGTGATCGAAAACCAGCTTCGCCATCGCGCGTTTTTCCGGCTGATCTTCGGGGTACGACTCGGCCACTTCCCTCTTCAGCTCATCAACGGCAGCATAGCTGGAGCGTTTTTCCTGAGAGGTCGTGTCGAGTGCGGCACGTAGTTGTTCGCTGTACTTCTCGCTGATCTCTCGCTCCATCTCGGCATCGAGCGGTTGCGCAGTGACTTCGCGTTTCTGAATGTCGAGTGCCTTGTAGAGTTCCTTCTGCCAGCGACAAAGACGATTAATCTCTTTATGCGCCAGCATGAGCGCCTCGACCATGATCTCTTCCGAAACTTCAGTTGCTCCGGCTTCGACCATGACGATTGCTTCTTCAGTTCCCGCAACAATCAGGTTCAAACGCGACTCACGCACTTCGTCGTAAGTCGGGTTGACGATGTATCGACCTTCAATCAACCCGATGCGCACGCCGGCGATCGGATTGAGAAACGGAATATCGGAAAGGTAAAGCGCGCACGACGCGCCGGTGATTGCGATTACGTCAGGATTGTTGTCGGGATCGGCTGAGATGACACTGGCTATGACTTGA
>DASUPZ010000221.1:0-3320 GCA_036280855.1 Pyrinomonadaceae bacterium
CAGGGTTTTGAGTGCGTCGTCGAGCGCGATTAACTCCGCACTACGCTCGACCGCACGATCAATGTTTTCGTCCAGAGAGAGTTTCTGAAAATCCTGCCCCCGCTTTTCCGCATTATGCCGGCGCGCATGATCCACCAGCAGTCGACGCATTATCTGTGCAGCAACCCCAAAAAAATGAGCGCGATTCTGCCAGTTTACCCTCGTCTGATCGATGAGCCGGAGATAGGCCTCATGAACCAGGGCGGTCGGTTGCAGGGTGTGATCCGGCCGTTCACGCCTCAGATAATTCGCCGCTAGCTTTCGCAGTTCATCGTAGATGACGGGTAGCAAAAGATCAACCGCACCTCGATCGCCGTTCGAGAGCTCGATCAGTAGACGAGTTACGTTGTCTGCGGGGTCCTCACTCAATCGTTAACTCTCCGTTAATTCCGCACTTAAGGCCCATTAGTATAAGCCCAACTTTACCATCCGCGGTAGCGCCGCGTGACCCAATTTCCAGATTCTTTGCGCGTTAACGGTTTGAAGGATCGTTCGGAAGATTAGAAAGAGGTCAACATCATGCAGGCAGAGTTAACAATTGCGAAATCAAACGTCGGGCAAGTCGATGGTCTATCCCTTACGGGCAGGATCGGCAATTTGGTGGCGCGAGTGTTCGGTTGCTGGCATGCGGAACTCAGCCGGCCCTTCTCCCGCAACGGGCGGGCGTACAGAAAATGTCTGAGTTGCGGCGCCCAGCGACAGTTCAACCTTGGCAAATGGGAGATGCAGGGCAGTTTCTTTTACCAGAATTGAGTCCCGGTTCCTCCGTTCAGAGTTCAAGCTTTAGCTTGATTACTCAGAACGGCAACCTGAAGGTTGAACTCTGAACGGTGAATTTCTGGGTTTTCTGATTTGAGTAGATGTAACTGTCGCGCGCTTTCACCACTAGATCAGGCTCCGTAACCCTCACTTTTATCTGTCGTCGTTCCCCCTCTTTAGCTGCGGTTGACGGGTAATAACCAAGACTGTACTGGCGCCCCAGCTCCTCGGCTATCCACGAAAACGCCTGCGCGATTCCGAATAAAGAGTCGCCGCTGTAAAAACGTCCGCCCGTCTTGTTTGAGAGCGCATGCAGGTAGGCGACCGCCCGGCGATAGTCGCCAGGCGTTGCTCCGCCGGTCGAGCCCGGAATCCCCGGACGCGGCAACGGAATGCCAAAGACGCTTGGATTACCACCGCCCGGGGTGCCCTGGCCCCAAACTCCTCCGCCGCCAAAACCCGAAGTGTCGTAATCAACCGAATAGATCGGCGCGTCTGATTCTTCCGCCAGGCGTACCGTGCTGTCGTAGTCAGCGCGATGACTCATTGTGTCGACTCCGTCTGTAAACAGAACCACAGCCTTGCGACCGGTGATCGTCTTTAGCTGTTTCTTCAAAATGTCTTCGACTGCGTCGTATAGACGCGTGCCGCCCCCCGTGCGTGTGCGTCGAATTGCCTTTGTAATCGCCTCGCGATCGGTCGTCGCTTTGCACAACACTTCGATCCGGTCGTCAAACGACATCACCATCACGCTGTCAGACGGCTTCAACTTATCCACGAAGTTGATTGCAGCGCTTTGAATGTCGTCGAGCCGGAACCGTGTTGAACCGCTTGTGTCGATCAGTAAGACGACACTGAACGGCGAATCGGTCGTGGCGAAGTAAGCGATCTTTTGTTCGACGCCGTTCTCCTGGATGCGGAAGTTTTCACGGCGCAATTGTGGAACGTAGCGGCCGTTGCGATCGAGAACGGTGACTGGAACAGTGACGAGAGCGGTGTCGAAACGAATCACGTCGCCCTCGACCGTTTCACCTTCGGGCGATATCGGTGCGTTGTTGATGCCGTCGTCAGTTGTTTCAGCGGTTTTCGATGCGGGGGGCTTATCGGGTTTTGGTTGAACCGTTTTACGTCCCGATTGAGCGTACAGGTTTAAAGGGAAAAGAGAGACACTCAACAGCAGTACCAGAACAGTCGTTTTCATGTAAACCCCTGAACTTCAGACGTGTGGCCGTTACGGGAGAGTGGTCTTTCGTTGTGGTGGATAGATGATCGGCGCCTGTAAAGGGTTGTGCTGAAAGCTCGGGTGGCTTCGCTTGCAGTTGAACTCTGGCCGTGCGTCAACTATATTGCGGCGCAATTTGCACGAGTCAAGTATATTATTGCCTTAAACCACAGGAGGAGAATATGGCGGAGGATAAGTTCGATCAGGCAGCGGCAGTGAAGCTCTTGAATCAGATCATGGAAGCGGAGCTGGCCGGTGTGGTGCGCTACACTCACTATTCGCTAATGGTTTTTGGTCATAACCGAATCCCGATCGTGAGCTGGTTGCGGAACGAGGCCAATACCTGCCTGTCGCACGCGAATGAGGCCGGAGAGCTGGTGACACACTTTGGCGAGCATCCGTCGCTGAAGATCGGCGGCCTGCTCGAAACGCACATGCACGGCATCAACGACATTCTCCTCGAATCTCTCGAAGCAGAAAAAGCAGGGCTCGTGCTTTACAGACAGTTGCTCGAACTCGTGCGCGATCGTTCAGTGCTGCTTGAAGAGTATGCGCGCAGGATGATCGCCGAAGAGGAACTCCACGTTGGAGAAGTCAACAAGATGTTGCGGAAACCGGGCGACATCACGCAGTTTCAAACATAACGGATCCGATCCGTTTTCATCCGAGTAAATCCGTGGCCGATATTACTCAATTGCTCGCTGAGTGGAGCGATGGAAATCAGTCGGCACTCGACGAGCTATACCCACTGGTCTATGACGAATTGCACCGGCTTGCGCGGCGCTACATGAGCCGGGAGCGAAAAGGCCACACTCTACAAACTACAGCCTTAATCAACGAAGCCTACGTGCGCCTGGTGCACCAGAGAAACGTTCACTGGGCCAATCGATCGCACTTCTTCGCCATCTCCGCGCAGATAATGCGTCGCATTCTGATCGATCACGCGCGGCGTCATGCTTACGCAAAGCGCGGCGGCGGCGCGCAACAGATCTCGCTCGACGAAGCACTTCAGAGCCTCGCCGAAATGGATCCACGACGCAGTCAGGTGGTTGAACTGAGATACTTCGGAGGTCTCAGCAACGAAGAGATCGCCGGCGTCTTGAAGGTTTCTGCAAACACCGTGACTCGCGATTGGAACATGGCCCGCGCGTGGCTCTATCAACAACTCGCCGGGAGCTCAGCTAATTGACGCCCGAACGCTGGCAACAGGTAAGCCGGATATTCAAGTCGGCAATCTCGCTCGACGATGAAGCACGTGTGGCTTACGTTGCGCGCCAGTGTGGTGTTGACGAGTCGTTGC
>DASUPZ010000222.1:0-7351 GCA_036280855.1 Pyrinomonadaceae bacterium
GGAAAACGACGCCACGCGCGAGTTAACAATTGCCGCTGCAGAACAAGGTAAGATTACGGAGCTGAGACTGAGAAAACTATTGGACCTGTCGTAGTCAGTTGTCTGGTAAACTGCGCCACATAAATGAGTACCATCTCTACCCACATACTCGACACGTCAAGAGGGACACCGGCGAGCGGCGTCGCCGTGTCGCTGGAGATGCAGAACACTGACGAAACGTGGACGGAGTTGAGCCATGCATGGACCGACACCGACGGGCGCGTGAAGCCGTTTTTCCTGGTGGACCGGCCGGTGTCAGTTGGCACGTATCGCCTGGTGTTTGATACCGAGCCGTATTTCTCGTCGCTGAGTGCCGGCTGCTTTTATCCACAGGTCAGCGTCGTTTTCAACGTAGACGACGGATCGCAGCATTATCATGTTCCACTTCTGATCAGTCCTTACGGCTATTCGACGTACCGGGGCAGTTAGTTTGCGCTTCCCGGGCTAATAACGCGCACAAAGATGATTCTTGACCCAACCCTCAGCGAATGGCTAAACCTGCTGTTTCGCTGGATACACGTGTTTGCCGGCATCATGTGGGTCGGTACCACTTACTACTTCACCTGGCTCGACGCGCGTCTCACCGAAGAAGAAAAAGCCGCGCTTAACACCGGCGTCACGCCGGAAGTGTGGATGGTCCATAGCGGCGGTTTTTACGTTGTCGGCAGACGCAAGGTCCCCGATCTCGTTTCGCGCACGCTGCACTGGTTTCGCTGGGAGGCGGCAACCACGTGGCTCAGCGGATTCGCGTTGCTGATCCTTATTTACTATCTCGGCGGCGGAGCATTGATCGATCGCGACGTGTACGACATCAGCCTGGGCGCAGCTGTCGGCATAGGCCTCGGAGTGATTCTCGCGTGTGGTTTCGTTTACGACGTGCTGATGCAGACGCCCCTCGGCCGTAATGAAAAAGCGTTCGCGGTTGTCGCTTACATTCTGATCGTCGCGGTGGCTTATGGCCTTACACGAGTGTTCAGCGCGCGGGCGGCTTACATCCACGTCGGAGCGATCTTCGGCACGATCATGGCGGCGAATGTCTGGATGCACATCCTGCCCGCGCAAAAACGCATGATCAAAGCACTCAACGAAGGCCGCAAACCTGACGAGCGACTCTCAGCACAGGCCAAGCTGCGATCGAAACAGAATACTTTCATGGCAGTGCCCGTGGTCTTCCTCATGATCAGCAATCACTATCCGGGAGCAACCTACGGCGATCGTTACAACTGGATGATTCTCTCGATCATGGTGCTGCTGGGCTGGATCGCCGCGAAATTCATTCGACGAGCCTAACAACGTGCCGCGTACAACTTACCCCGACCACATTGACCAGCTCGATCAGCTGAAAAATCAATTCGCTCCTGCCACAGCGCCTCGCGTGGAGCGAGCACTCGATCAACTCTCACGCAAAAACTTCGACGACACCGATTCACTCTTTCGCTATCACGAGATACTTCTCTTTCTCCGCGCTTATCCTCAAAGCGCGTCCATCGTGCGCGCAACTGAAAAAGAACTGCGGCGGTTTCCGGAAAGAGTCGCACGGTTGCGCGAATCGGAAGTGGATCTCGCGCCGCTGCAACATCCGGATGTCTCGGGTATCGCCGGAACGTCTGTCACCGACAATTTTACTTTTTTGATCGTTCGCTGGCTTTTGCAACGACACGCTTCCGAACTGGATATCGAGTGGGACTGGTTTGAAAATGAAAACGCATTAGCCCGGGTGTGGCCCAGGTTCATGCCTTTGCTCGAAGAAGACGCGTTTGTTGAGGCTAATGTTCCCTACCGCGAGTGGTTGCGCGCGGCGCGTAAAGGCCGCAGTGAAATCGCGTGGCTTATCGAAAGCATCGATAAGCTGCCACGACCCGACGAAGACAAAGCCGAACTCTACGATTCGCAGCAGCTTTACGTGCGTTGGACCCCGCGCTTCTCTGCCACACGCACAGGCATGCGTCTGAAGAGAAGCAAGATTTTCTACCATCGTGATCCATTGATTCCGCGCCGTGACGTCGATCTTGTAAGGGAGTTGGCCCAACCTTCACCAACCTTAACAAAGCTATCGCCCGCTCAAGGTGAGGGAGTGCTCGACATGGCTCGCGAAGCATCGACGATCCGTTATCGCGAGCTCTACGGTTTCACGCATGGCGATCCGAAGCACGTCTATCACGCGGAGCTTGGCCGAGGCGTGGAAATTTTTCTGTTTGGTCTTCCGGCGGAACGGCGCCTCCCGCTGCGCGCATGCCACGCACTGACGATCTACAAGAACGGCGTTCCCATCGGTTACTTCGAAGGTCTCTCACTCTTCGAACGCATGGAATCGGGGTTCAACCTGTATTACACATTTCGCGAGGGTGAAACGGCGTGGCTCTACGCGCGAATACTCAACGTGCTGCACCACTTCGCCGGCGTCACAGCTTTCTCACTCGACCCGTATCAGATCGGATACGAGAACGAGGAAGGCATCGCATCCGGCGCGTTCTGGTTTTACCGCAAGCTTGGATTTCGGCCCACGCAACCAGACGCATTGCGGCTGGCGCTGAAAGAAGAAGAGAAACTCGCAACGCGCAAGGGATACCGGACGCCGGCAGCAACACTCCGAAAGCTGGCGAAGAGCCCGATGATTTTCGAGCTGGACGAGGAGCGAAAGGGCGACTGGGATCGTTTTCACGTGCGGAATATCGGACTTAAGTCTCAGAGAGGACCTGTGTTGTCGTCGTTGATTCCTGAGGAGATTGCGCGGGCGAAGAAAGCTGCGGAGGAAGTAGAGTATTTGAGATTGATGCAGAAAAATCCGCGTTTACGCGCCGAGGTAATCGAGCTCGGATCCGTGTTACCGGATTTACGCGGATAAACACTGATTGATTTGGTACTGAAGGATTTTGGATTCGGAGAAGTTTTCGAGCATAGAGAAGTAAGGAGCTTCGCGATCCAGAGCATCGTCTGGAATAAGGCCGACGATCTCGGAACTTATAATTTCCACACCCAGAAGATCGGCTTCGCGACGAACGGCGTCGTATGCAGCCGTCATTCCTGTCACTTCATAATTCACCAGATTCATCGACACCTGGACCAGGTTGCGCGAGTGGAGCCGAAAGCCCAGCGCTTTCAGAAATGGCAGACCGCCATTGCGCGCGCGGATCTTTCGAGCGATCTGCCGGGCCACTGCAAGCTCGCTGCTCTGAAGAATGACGTTGAACGCGATCAGGATTGGACGCGCGCCGATCGCAATTGCACCGGCGGACTCATGAACTTGCGGCAAGCCCGCGTCAGGAGCGCGTTCGGGATTGGTGACGATCTGCTCACGAAGGAGTTCGAGCGCGCCGCGACGCACGTCTTCCAGGTTTACTCGCTCCGGTCGCAGCGCTGCGTGTTCGTAGTAATAAACCGGAATCGAAAGCTCGCGCGCGATAATTTCTCCGGCTTCATGAGCGATTCGCACGCAGTCATCCATCGTCACGCCGCTAATCGGAACAAACGGCAAAACATCCGTGGCGCCAAGCCGCGGGTGCTCGCCCTGGTGCGCGCGCATGTCGATCAGATCCGCCGCGCGTTTGACAGCGTGAACGGCGGCCCTGACGACCTTCTCCGGCGACGCAACAAACGTGATCACCGAGCGGTTGTGATCCGGATCGATATGCGTGTCGAGCACACACGCCGTTTCGACAGCCGCGATCGCATCCGCAATCAAACGGACCGTTTCGGGCCGCCGCCCTTCGCTAAAATTCGGAACGCATTCAACTAAGCGCATAGATAAATTGCGGAAATAATATCCTGTAACCTCCGTAAATCATGTAATCTTGTGGTTGTGCCGACCGACCGGTTCATCAACCAGCGCAAGAACAATTGGCAACGCCTCGAGGATCTCCTCCAGTTGCTCGACACCGCTTCGCTGCGCCGCCTCCGTCGCGAAGAGGTGCGCGAACTGGGTCGCATCTATCGTCGCACCGCCTCGGATCTCGCTATCGCGCGTGCCGAGTCACGCGATCCGCGCCTGGTCAATTACCTCAACAGTCTCGTCATTCGCGCTCATGGCCGCATCTATCGCGCAGACGCGCAGGGCGGTAAGAGAATCCGTCGTTACTTTACTCACGAGCTGCCGCAAACTTTTCGCCGCACGTGGCGCTACACGTTTGCGTCGTTCATGGTTTTCGCGATCTTCGCCGTCATCGGGTTTATAGGTACGCGTTACGATCCCGAGTTTTCCGAGCTCGTCGGCGTCGAGCCGGCGTTTCGAGAAATCTTCATCGAAACAAAAACGCCGTGGTGGGAACGACTCAACGAGTCGAACCAGGAAGGCGCAAGCGATATCATGACCCACAACATTCGGGTCACGATTTATACGTTTGCCTTCGGCGCACTTTGTGGAATCGGCACGCTTTTCTATCTTGCTTTCAACGGCGCCAACATCGCTTCTGTAGTCGCACTCACTTACCGCGCGGGCTTCGGTAACGATCTCGTGACGTTCATGGTTGCGCACGGCGTAGTCGAACTCTCGTGCATCTTCATCGCGGGAGGCGCTGGGCTGCTGATCGGAAGTGCGATACTCATGCCCGGCGATCTTACTCGCGGCGACGCACTCCGTACGCGGGGCATGGAAGCTGTTCGACTGATGATGGGAGTTGCGCTCCTGCTGGTAATGACGGGCATCATCGAGGGTTTTATTTCGCCGCAACCGATCGACGCGCGAATCAAGTACAGCATCGGCGCGATCACCGGAATCGCGCTTTACTCCTACCTGCTCCTCGCCGGACACGGAACCAAAACTTCACAGTAGCCCGCGTTCCTTAACCCGCAAATAAGTTTCCAACAACGCAGGCGCGAGGGCGGCCGCCGTAACGTCGAGTGCAAGACCTCCAATCGATTCAACCATACGCAACGCTGCTTCGCGATGATGAATGATCTCCTCGGCGACGGACTGCGTAAACACATCGCGAACTGATTCCGGAGTCTCGCGAACCACCGCTTTCAGATCCCTGTCGGCAATCGTAACGACGAGCGGCAAGTGACGTGGACGCAGGATGTGAAGCGACGTCAACAACTCTTTCGAGCCTTCTTCATCGACAAGATCCGTCAGTAAAACAACAAGGGCCCGGCGTTTACTGTTTGCGGCGATAAACTCGAACGCGTGTGGATAAGAAGGCTCGATCATCTCGGGCTCGACTGCGTGCAGCGCCTCGAGCGCGGCTTCGATGTGATCGCGACCGCGACTCGGCGGCAGATAGCTCTTGATTCGACGCCCGAATACCAGGAGCCCGGCGTTGTCGCCCGCACGACCTGCGGCTGAAAAAAGCGCGAGGGTTGCGTGAACGGCAGAATCGAGTTTTGTTTCCTGCTCGATGCGCGCAGTCATCAGGCGGCCGGCGTCGAGTGCGATCAGGATCGTTTGATCGCGCTCGATCTGATACTGACGCGTCGTGAGTTTTCCTCGCCGCGCCGTGGCTGTCCACGAGATGTGACGCAGCTCATCGCCGCGCACGTAGTCGCGCATCGATTCAAATTCACGACCTTCGCCGCGCCACGAAGTTTTACGATGTGAAGAAACAACTGAACGCGCGCCGAGCGCTTTTAACTCCGCCTCGCGTGCGCGCCGCATGTTTGGATAAACCTTGACGCTTGCAGGTTCCACCACGTCGAGCTGGCACCACACGAGCCTGAATCGTGATCGGAAACGGAGTGCCGTGCGACCAAACTCGTACCTGCCGCGACGTGGTGGTCTAACTGAATAAACCAGTGTCGCCGAACTTTGGGCGTCGACGTCAATGCGTGCTTCGCGCATGCCGCTCAGGATCATCTGCGGCGGATACTCGTCTTTCACGATCATCGTGAACGATCGAGGCGATGCGTTTTGAATGTGAACCCTGACTTCGGTGTCAGCCCCCATGGCGAAGCGGCTGCCAAACTCACGCGAGATCGTGACGCCCGCGGGCAGTTTGCAGAACCTAGATTCAGCGACTGCGGCGGCGAGAAGCAGGACGTTGTAGGCGAGGGCCACCCAGCGCAGCCACGGACGTTCCCACGACAGGGCGAGAGGGATGAACGCCAGGGCGACGAGAATGTAGAACAGCTTCGTAAATACAAAGCCACCGATTTTCGCAGATGGTTGCGGATTCGATCCGTGATTTCCATCTGCGTGGATCTGTGTACCGGTTTCTATCTTGGCACCTCTGCAGATTTGAGAATATCCGTGATCACTGAATCCGACGTTACGCCGTCGAGCTCGGCCTCGGCGCGTAACGTCAGACGATGACGAAGCACCGGCAACGCAACGTCGCGCACGTCGTCGGGCGTGACGAAATCGCGTCCACGAATCGCCGCGAGGGCTTTCGAACAAAGCAGCAACGCGACTGACGCTCTCGGGCTTGCGCCGTAATGAATGAACGGATGCGCGCGCGTGCGTCGCACAAGGTCAACGGCGTAATGCTGAACACCGGGTTCCATCCTTGCGCGCGCAACCTCATGCCGGCACTGCATGATTGCGGCCGGATCGTTCAGCGGCTTTATGTCCACCTGGTCCAGGCGCTTTGAGTTGAAACCGGCATCCCACCGCGCCACCACTTCACGCTCGTGCTCTTCACCCGGATAACCCAAAACGATCTTGAGCTGAAAGCGATCGAGCTGAGCTTCGGGCAGCGGGTATGTGCCTTCATACTCGATCGGATTCTCGGTTGCGAGCACAGTGAAGATCGGCGACAACTGGTGGGCGTCACCGTCGATCGTCACCTGTCGTTCTTCCATCGCTTCGAGGAGCGCGGCCTGTGTTTTCGGCGGCGTGCGATTGATTTCGTCGGCGAGAAGAATGTCCGTGAAGACTGGACCACGCCGCAGGTTGAAATTTGAAGTCGCAACGTTGAAGACGTTCGTGCCGGTGATGTCGGAAGGCATCAAGTCGGGCGTAAATTGAATGCGGCTAAAGCTCGCGTTGATGATGCGTGCCAGCGTTTTGACCGTGAGCGTTTTCGCTGTGCCGGGCACGCCTTCGACAAGCGCGTGGCCCTCGGCGAGCAAAGCGATCAGTATCTGTTCGATCGCCTCGTCCTGTCCGACGATAACTTTTCTCAGTTCGGTTTGAATGTGTTCTACGGTAGACACAACGGTCTCAGGCATTTGTTTGTCTCAACAGTTTCTTCAAATGTTTTCGGCTGCTTGCTTCACCTCGCGCGAACGCATGCGCAGGCCGAGATCTCGCTCGACCTCGCGCAGCCGTCTCACGAGATCGATCGACTGCCGCCACGTTACAGGTGCGCCGTTGATTGCTTCTTCACACTGGCGCATTAAAGTTTCCAACTTGTGTCCATCGAGATTTGAGCGTGAGGCGACG
>DASUPZ010000223.1:0-8431 GCA_036280855.1 Pyrinomonadaceae bacterium
TGTCTGGCCGCGCTGCTATCTGAAGATAGAGTCAAGGTCAGATGAGAGGGGGAAACCACACCCATCACAAAACTTGGCAGCAGCCCTGAGCGAATGATTACACTTCGGACAACCAATCTCTGGGTCGTTGCGATGCGTTGATGCAGGTACAACTGGCCGTACTAACCTTCTGCCAGCGGCCGTAACACCAGCCACACGTACCCGAACGATCTGTCGCTTCCCCGAGTAAGATTCGGTTTTCGGGACGCAACCTGTGAGCAAATTGCTCTCACAGAGTTCTAATAATTCTTCGGCTACGATTTGAAACGACTTTATGTGATCGTCAGAATTGCTTGATGGGGCAAATACGGTTCTTCCGTCGATCACTTCACGCAATAATTCTATTTGGCTAGGCGAAGGAGTCATCGTGAGAAAGTGCTACTTACGTGAGAGTCGACTCGTTGGAAGCGAAAAGATCTAAACTCAGACTTTCGCCAAACAAATCTTATTAGTTTGATCAACCTTGCGGTTGGGAAAAAGAGCATACTACTCGTTCCGCAGCGCTGTGGTTGGATCGAGCCCCGCGGCCCGCATCGCCGGGAGCCAGGAGGCCAGGAAGGCGATGACCAGGAACAGCACTGCGACTGAGATGAATGTGACCGGATCCGTGGGCTTCACTTCCACCAGCATGCTTGCCAGCACGCGCGTGAGCATGAACGCGCCGACCAAACCGATCGCAATGCCGATCACACTTAGATAAAGTCCCTTTCCTACCATTAAACGGAAAATGCGTGACGGCGCGGCGCCCAGCGCCATGCGCACGCCAATCTCCGCAGTGCGCTGCCGCACCAGCGTTGCCAGCACGCCGTACAAACCAACAGCCGCCAGCAGCGCTGCAATCGCCGAGAACACTCCGATCAGCAACAACGAAAAGCGCGTCTGTGCCTGGGCATCGACCACGCGCGAGTCCATCGACTCCATCTCGTTAATAAACGTCTCCCGGCCCATGCCGCGCACGACCTCACGAACGGCACCCGCAATCGCGCCCGGATCTCCCTCAGTTCGCAACGCCCACCACGAAGCAGCACCGTGGTTCACATATCCATCCGTGACGTAAAGCTGTTCGCGGCCCGGTTCGACGAGTGAGGTGTTGCGCTGATGGGCCACCACTCCAATAATCTCTCCCCATTGAGCCTCAGGCGTGCGCACGCGAAACAGGATCCGCTTGCCTACTGCCGACTCGTTTGGAAATGCCTTCGCCGCCAGTGCCTGGTCCACTATCAGCAGATTTCGATCGGGCGTGCTGTCTTCCGGCGTGAACGTGCGTCCCGAGAGAAGCGTCGTGCCCATCGCTTCGAAATAACCCGGCAGAACTATCTGAAGATCGGCAGCCTGAAACTTGCTCGGATCGTTCTGCGCTTCGGCCCCGCCCCAGCGCACCGGACTAAACCCACCGGCGAGTGGCATTGGGAACGACGCTGTCACGCTCTGCACACCCGGTAGCGCGTCGAGTTTCTCGCGAAGCTGGCGCTTGTAGGTATCACGTTCCTGAGGCGTCTGGCCCACGTTGCCGAGAAGTTGAAACGTCAGCAGTCCGGTCGGATTAAACCCCAGATTCACACGTTGAATGTTGATGAAGGTGCGGACCATCAAACCCGAGCCGATGAGGAGTATGAACGCAAGCGCAACTTCCACCACTACGACTGCATTACGCAGGCCAGCAGCGCCGAGGGCGCCGGTCCTCCCAGCCGCGCGCAGCGTCTCCATCAGGTTTGGTTTCGCCGTGCGAAGCGCGGGAATCACTCCAAAGATCAGGGCAGACAACAGTCCTGCCAACACCGAGAATGCCAACACCTGCGTGTCGATCCCGATTGCGTTCAAGCGAGGCAGGTTCTCCGGCGCAATCGCGAGTAGCTGCCTAATACCTAAATAAGCCAGCCCGATTCCAAGCGCTGTTCCGATAGCGGCTAACACGATCGCCTCGGCGAGAGTTTGCCTGACCAATTGCCACCAGCCCGCGCCGAGCGCGGCGCGAACTGCAAGCTCTCGTTCGCGCGACGAAGCTCTTACCAGCATCAGGTTCGCCACGTTCGCACACGCAATCAGCAGCAGGAAAATCACCGCACCCATGAGCGCGTAAATCGTGGTCTGAACTTCGTCCACCAGGTGTTGCTTCATCGGCACCAGTTGGAAAAACTGACCGGCCGTGTTTGCGATAGTGTTTTCCTGGCGAATTTTTTGTGCGACAGACTCGGCGTCAGCCTGGGCCTGTGCTTGCGATGCACCGGGCTTGAGACGGCCAATCACGCGCCACTGCACGTTGTTGCGGTTTGCGACGTCATAGGGAATGCGCGCCGCGATCCACACACTCGGAAACTGTTCGATGTTTGCTTTCGGCGGAAACAGTAACTCAAAACCCGGCGCGAGCACGCCCACGATAACCGGCGGTGGTCCAAACGCAGCCGCCACGGGAAGAGTTTTGCCGATCATCGATCGGTCGCCGCCGAAGCGTTGCTGGAAGTAATCGTTACTGAGAATGACATAGTTTGGCAGCGGCGGTGGTGCGTTAGCAGCGGGCGCATTGCCGTCTCCTTGCCCGTCCGGGTTGGGCGTTCCATCCGACTCCTGAAAATCCCGCCCTGCGATGATCGAGCCACCCATCATTTGAAAGAAGTTAATCGACACTGCAGCCGCGCGGATGCGCTCGGGCGTACCGTCCAGGCCCGGAAGTGTGAAGCGAAACGTACTAACCGCAGCCATGTCCTCGAAACTGTTTTTCGCGCCGTTTCGCAAGTCGAGAAAATCGACATTGGAAAGGGGAAAGTCTTTGACGTTCCGCTTCTGCAGATCGCCGCGGACCAGGACCAGCCGCTCCGGATCCTTGTAAGGAAGTTGCCGTAGCAACACGCCGTTCGTGACACTGAAGATAGCAGTGCTCGCACCGATGGCCAGGGCCATGGTGATGACGACTGTGATTGTGAAAACGGGGCTCTTGCGAAGCGTGCGAAACGCGTAGGAGAAGTCGGTTAGCATGGCGCGCAGTTTAGTCTCTCTTACCGACTTCAGCCAAGCAAAAATTGACGTAAAACAGATCTTTGAAGGCCTCGTCCGAAAACTTGGGCCACGGATTTACGCGGATGAAAATCGCGGATCAAAATACAGATCTTCGATGGTGCAGGTAGAGTTCGACGGCGAGCAGGTTTGGAACCCAGCAGAGAAACGAAATCGCACGGTAGCCTTGAATGAAGGGGATGGAGAACAGAGGCAGCAATGGCAAGTACAGGCGCAACGTTACAGCGGCGAACGTGAGGGCAAACGAACGTATCATCCAGGCACGATGGTCGATGAATTGGCCTTGCATCGCACGGCGCCAGGCTAGTGATGTGGTGATGATCCAGCCGACGGCAAGACTTGCAAAGCCTGCGGTCGAAATCCAACCGGTCGAGGTGCCGAACGCGAGTACAAAAGCAGCCGCACCGCCGAGGAGGCATGAGACAACGTAGACTCGTCCAAGTAAACGGTGGACCATGGGAACGCGAGATCTGAGTGCTGAGGAGAATTGCAGTGGTCCAACAAGAAGCGCGGTCGCAGCGCCTGCGACGTGGATGATCAGCCAAGGGTTCCTGAACAGATTGATCGCAATGAACGGCGGCACGTCGCTAGTCCCGAGCAGATAGCGATAGGAAAACAGCGCCACGAACACACACAGGAAGGAAGCAACCGCGATGACGAGCACGCGAGCTACTCTAATGCCGGTTGCAAATGGAAGCGTTCTAACCTGTGTCGCGCTCATAACCTGCTCCTCTCTCCGTCACCAGACTTCGTAAAGTACGCGATTGGGCCGTCGGTGTTCCCAGAATTTCGGAGTTTGAAAGCAAGAATCGGAGTGTTATGCGTGAGGGTGCAACTGTATCATTAGCTCATGCGATCCGAAGGTATATCGTGGGAGCAGGTTTCGCGCGATCTTGATGCGGAGGGTAATGCGACCGTTGAGCGCGTGCTGTCAGCGGGTGAATGTGATGGGGTTCGGGCGCTGTATGAAGAGAAGAAGTTGTTTCGGAGTCACATTGTGATGGAGCGCCATAACTTCGGGCGAGGTGAGTATCGTTACTTCAGTTATCCGCTGCCCAATCTAATTGCAGAGCTTCGCACGTCGTTCTATCCTCACCTGGTACCAATCGCTAATCGCTGGAACGAGGCGATGGGGTTCAATGTTCGCTTTCCAGCTACGCATGCGGAATTCATCGAACGCTGCCACAAGGCAGGGCAAACTAAGCCAACACCCCTGATACTCAAATATGGACCAGACGATTACAACTGCCTGCACCAGGACTTATATGGCGAGCATGTTTTCCCACTCCAGATCGCTATCCTATTGTCAGAGCCGGGCAAAGATTTCACTGGCGGCGAGTTTGTGATGACTGAACAAAGACCGCGCATGCAATCGCGGCCGATGGTCGTGCCGCTTCGAAAGGGTGACGGCGTGGTGTTTGCGGTTAATCATCGTCCAGTGCAGGGTAAGAAGAGTGTTTACCGGGTGAACATGCGGCACGGCGTGAGCCGGCTTCAGTCGGGCAGCCGTTACACACTGGGGATCATTTTCCACGATGCGCAGTAGCGCCGAAGTTTTCTAGACAATTTCGGCGGACAGCGTTAGATTGCTCTCGTTAAAGGCCCAACCAATGAGCAATAGCGTTAGAAAACTACTACTCTTGCTGAGCACGTTATTGTTGTGTTCCAACGCACTCGCTCAATCCAGCCAACGAACAGCCACTGACTGTCGTGTAGGGGGAATATATGTTGGGACGTCCAACGGAGACATGCGGGTGTCAGTACACGGACGCCTGCTCGATGTGTTTGGGCGAAGGGTGGAAGCTGACGAGCTGATAAAAATTGTTTCTGAGGGATTGACACCCGCGACAGAGCAGAAATACGAATGCAACGACGAGAGGTTTCGCGGAGCCATTTTCTTACTGGCATCGGCCAAAGACAAGCGAGTGCTTGGTCCACTGCTCGAAATGTCGAACAGCTCCTGCCCGCATTCTTGCTCGGCCGTCGTGTCGAGCATGGCGAGGCTCGGTGACAGGCGAGCGCTGCCACGAATGCTCGAGATTTTGCGATCGCCTGGCGAATGTAGCTATGCGGTGGTTTTAGCAATCGCAAAAATTGGTGACGAAACTGCCATCAAAGATCTGATTGACAGTATTCCACCCGGCGGCGCGAATGATGCCGAAGCAAGATTCAAAGCGATCGAGGAAATCACCGGTTTATCACTCGATCCCATCAGAAACAAATGGGGCTCGCTCTTTTACGACAACCTTCCACAATTCCACCAGGCGATGCACGAATGGTGGGCCGCAAATAAACACCGCGCAAAGATAAAGACAACTGCCAGCGCTCGCTGATCAAACCACTTCAGAATATGCCCTGCCCCGGCGTCAGGATCAGAGCCGGATCAAAGCGGTGTTTCGCACTCACCAACGGTCCCCATAAAGGTTGATAGTGCTCCTGCCAGTCTTGTTTTGTCATGGGAACCGAATCGAACGGATAACGCTTGCCGCCGAGCGTCACGGCACGTTCAAAGAGTGTGCGATTGGCGGCGACCAGTTCGGCGATCCGCTCGGGCGTCGGAGGCACGGCGTTGCGCAGCAGCGCGAAGATGAAGAAGTGGCGACTATCGGGCACGCGGAAAAGCGGCGTAGAGAAAAGTTCGCGGTTGAACGGATAAATGAGGATGGGTCCCTGGCCCACGTCGTCGACAGTCAGAGTCGCGAGGGTTTCGCCAATCAGGGTCTGCGCGTTTTCAGCCGGAACAAATAAGTTGACCCACGGATGCGGGAGTGTCCAGACACCGATCTGCCGTAGAAACTCGATGAGCGGCGCAAGACGATTCAGGTAATTGAAGTAAGTCATGTCCTGCGCTGTCTGGGTGCCGGGATTGAAACCGAGCCCGGCGAGTAAGCTCGCGTCGTCAGGCTCATTGCCCGGCGAAAAGTATTTCGTAGTCTCCAATTGAAAGAGCCAGCCGCCCGCGCCGTCCGGCACCGCGAATCCCTGCACGGTGTCGAAGCGACCATCGTCAATCAACCTTTCGAGATCAGAAAGGAAGTTTGGCAGACTGCTGTAAAACGCCTGGTAGAGTCGTGCATTCGGCGGCGCCGGGATGAGCCGCACACGCGCACGCACGATCAACCCGGCTTGGCCGAGGCCTGAACGCGCAGCGTCGAACAGATCGCGATTCTGAGTGGCCGAGCAAGTCACAAGGTCACCTTCGCCGGTCACCACCTGCAACTCGAGCACGTTGTCGACATTCGCGCCAAAGCGGAATGCCTGGCTGCCGATGCCGCCGAGGGAGACTGTTCCGCCAACAGTCAATTCAAGAAAATCTACGAGTGTCGGCGGCGTGAGCCCCTGCGGGACCGTCTGCGTAACCACGTCGAGCCAACGTGTGCCGCCATCAACTAACGCATTCGTCGGATTGATTTCATGAACCGTGGCGAGCGTTGTCATGTCGACAACTACGCCGGCATCAACTTGCGACTGTCCCTGCGTGCTGTGAGCTTGCCCGCGTGCCGCGACCTTGATGTTGTTGCTGCGGGCGAACTTGACCAGCTCGACGACATCGTTCACTGAACCGGGTTTCAAGACGGCAAACGGCTGGCGATGCACCATGTGACCGAAGTCGTCGGCTGCGGCGGCGCGTGAAGCTTCGTCCAGCAGTAGCACGCCGTCAAAATCCGGGAAATCCTCGGCGAGCGATGTCGCTGAGGGGTTGAGCTCTGCTGCGCTCACCCAACTACGGAGTCCGGTATTAAAACCGGCGACGACGATGGCACTGGCGAAGGTGCCGCGTAAAAATTTCCGGCGCGAAATCTCTGAGGTCATTTTGATTGTCTCCCACGTTGGAATGCTGAGTAATTGTTAACGCGTAAAAAGAGGACGTTTAGGGCCGCGGATATCCGCGTTCATCCGCGGCCTATTTCTATCGGGAGTCGGACCTGGAAGCACGTGTCGCCGGGTTTTGATTCAAAACGTACGTTGCCGCGGTGTTTGCGGACGATCCGGGCGACGGTGTCGAGGCCCAGGCCTGTTCCTTCGCCGACTGCCTTCGTCGTGAAGAATGGTTCGAAGATCCGCGATCTCACAGCCGCGGGTATTCCCGCACCATTGTCACGAATCTCAACCAGGATATCAGTCGGCTCTCGTTTCGTCCGCACCTTCAAAGTTCCGCCTTCGCTCATCGCATCGACTGCATTAACGATCAGGTTCGTCCACACCTGGTTGAGCTCGCTGCCGTAGGCTTTGATGAGCGGCAGGGATTCAGCATAGTCGCGCGCGAGGGTGATGTCCTTCTTTCGTAGTTTGTACTTGAGGATGAGCAGTGTGTTCTCGAGGCCTTTGTGTATATCCACCTCCTGGAGCGACGCCTGGTCCATGTAGCTGTATTCTTTAATCGCTCTAACCAGTTCGGATATGCGCGTCGTGCTTGTCTTGATTTCAGTGGCCAGCTTTACCGCTGCGAGCTGTGAATTGACGCGGCCCAGCACGTCGGAGATTGCAGTCGATGGTATTTCACTAACGAGCTGGTCCAACGCTTCGGCATCGATGCCGGCTTCGACAAGGTTGGACGAAAGTTTCCAGGATTCTGCGATGCCATGCGAGTCGAGCCACTCAGAGACTTCGTCTTCCCTGTCGCTTTGATCGAGTGAATTTAACTGCTCAGCGGTCGCAGTACGATCGATTGCTCTACTTTCAAAAGCCTCGATCGCAGACTGTTGCTTCGCCGTCACATCATGAGAGCAGAGCCTGATATCCGCTGCACGCAGCTCCTTTAAAGTCTCGATCAGGTCGTTGGCCGCTCGCGTCGCGCCCGCAGCCGGATTGTTGAGCTCGTGAGCAAGCCCGGCGGATAGTTTGCCGAGTGCCATCAACTTGTCCTGCTGTTGATCTAGCGTGGTTGCTTCACGCACGCGATCGCTCAGGACGCCAACCAGGCGTTGCACCGCCACCGGCATGCGCTGCATCAACTCCGGAAACAGACCTATTGGAAACGACAGCACGCGCACGTTTGTCACAGCGCGCCCGGTTACCTGTAGCTCGGTCATGCGCGAAAAAGGAAGCATCCCACTTACTTCCGTCGGAGGATCGCCGGCGCGCGAGATGTAAACCATGTCGTGGTCGCTTTCGTCCCAGTAGGCATGTACCTCGCCTTCGAGATAGATCCACATCGCCGAGGGCTTATCACCTTTGCGAAACAACACGTCGCCCGCCGCGTATCGCCGGTCTTCAGCGTTATCTGCGAACCACTGCAACTGGTCGTCAGGCAGATCGGCAAACACATGCACGCGACGAAGTGCTTCGACTTTATCCGGCGGTGAAGAGCTCGCGGGAATGATCGCTTCAATGCCTCCCGACACAGTCTCACCGCCGTCTTTCTTCGTTTGTTCCATCT
>DASUPZ010000224.1:0-3500 GCA_036280855.1 Pyrinomonadaceae bacterium
AAACAAACGATGGATTTAGAATTGCCGAAAAGGATCTGGAGCTGCGTGGACCAGGCGAACTGCTGGGAACGAAACAATCGGGATTGCCGGAGTTTCGCATTGGAAATATCGTTCGCGATCAGGAGTTACTGGAGCTTGCACGCCGCGAAGCTGACTTTTACCTGAGCAGGGAGAAGTCGGCAGTCACTGCGAAGATGACGTTGCGAATCCGGCAGGATCCGCGGTTTGGGTTAGCGGCAATCGGGTAGGAACGATGCGTATTATCGCCGGCGAATACAAAGGACGAAATCTGAAGAGCCCACCGTCGCTGGACGTCAGGCCGACGTCTGACCGGCTTCGGGAAACACTCTTCAACGTGCTCGCGCCGAGGATCCACGACGCGCGATTCCTCGACTTGTGCGCGGGCACGGGCGCGGTGGGTATCGAAGCGCTCTCACGCGGCGCAAGCTATGCAACGTTTGTGGATCGATCGCGGCGGAGCTGTAAGTTGATTGAATCGAACCTCGCGTTATGTCGCGTGCCGGAGGAGCAGCACGAGATCTACAGTGTCGAAGCAGGTGAGTTTCTGCGGCAGACCGACCTGCCACCCTGGGACATCATTTACTTCGATCCGCCGTACAAGCAGGACTATCTCAAAACGCTCGAATATCTCGGCGCCAATACTTCGAAGCTGCTCACCGAAGACGGTGTCGTCGTTGCCGAACACCACCACAAAACCGCCCTTCCGGAAAGTGTCGGAAACCTGCGCCGCACACGCGTCCTGAAGCAGGGCGATTCCGCACTGAGCTTCTATACCGCCGATTAACGCCGCTCGCGCCGATCTTGTTAGAATCCAACCGATGCTGATCTTAGGTATTGAAACTTCGTGCGATGAGACTGCCGCCGCCGTCGTGCGCGATGGACGCGAGATCGTCTCGTCTGTGATTTCGTCTCAGGTTCCGATTCACAAACGCTTTGGCGGCGTGGTTCCGGAACTCGCTTCACGCGAACATCTCGACAAGATCGTCCCGGTCGTTCGCGAAGCGTTCGAACGCGCGGGTGTGTCTGCGCCTGACGTTGACGGCGTAGCGGTGACAGTTGGACCAGGACTGGTCGGCTCGCTGCTGGTCGGCGTCTCGTACGCGAAGGCAATGGCTTACGCGCTCAACAAACCGTTTGTCGGCGTGAATCACATCGAAGGTCACATCTACTCGGTGGCATTTGAAAACCCGCCGATCGAGTATCCGGCGGAAGCGTTGATCGTTTCCGGCGGCCACACGAATATCTTTTTCATTCCCGAACCCGGAAAGTACAAAGTCGTGTCGAGAACGCGCGACGACGCTGCGGGTGAGGCATTCGACAAAGTCGCGAAACTGCTCGGACTCGGTTATCCCGGTGGTCCAATCATCGAGCGGCTCGCGCGCGAGGGAAATCCAAACGCTGTACCTTTCTCGATCCCGCGCATGGGCGACGGCTTGCCCGATTTTAGTTTCAGTGGGTTGAAAACGGCGGTAACGAAACACGTGCGAGAGACAGGGCTCGCGCCGTTGGAGAATGGTGGCGAGCCGTCACAGGGGATCAAAGACCTGGCAGCGAGTTTCCAACACGTCGTGGTGCAATCGCTTGTGCGAACTATGGAACGGATCGCCGAAGAAAACTATCCGCGGACGCTGATCGTTGCGGGTGGCGTGGCGTGTAATGGAAAGCTGCGCGAAGTCGCGCGTGATATGGCGGCGAGGCTTGATCTTCCGATCTACTTCCCTTCACCACATCTTTCAACGGACAACGCCGCGATGATTGCGGCTGCGGGAACGGTGAAACTGCAGGCAGGCGAGCGCGGAACGCTGGACATGAATGCGGACGTTACGCTGCGGCTTCAGAACGTCGATCTCGAGGAAGAGGCAGCCAAGCGGGCTGGTGTGCGGTATCGCTTATAAGTCATAAAAAAATAGGTCCTATATGACCTATAGGACCTATTCTTTCTTTTTCTTGTCTTGGCCTCGTCACGCGAGACCTTGGTGGGCCTTATCAACCCTCTATCGTACTCATCGCCGTTACGGCGCGCTTTTCATACGCCGCAATTGTGGCGATGTTTTTCTTCTCCACCTCAGTCAACGCCGTCTCGTTGAAGTTTGGATCCGCCTTGTACCAGTCGAAACTCGAAAAGTACTTCTGCAACCACGGCTCCTTAAACACCTTGCCGTGCCGTGCATAAATCTCCTGCCGCATCTGGCTCGCGTCTTCGATAAACAGTCCTTCAAGCAGCGCGGTCGTGATCGGCTTCGAGCTCAACTCCTGGTGAATCCTGTTCTCATACTTCACGATCGTTTCGACGTTGAGCTTGTCGTTGCCGGAAAGCTGGTCGTCTTTGAAGTTCTCATCCGGCGCGTACCACGGCTGAAAGAAGAAATACTGTTGCAACCACTCGGCGCGAAACATTCGACCATGCCGCGCATAGACTTCATTCCGCAGCAGGCGCAACTCGTGCAGGCTTAGACCCTGCAACATCTGCTCGGTAATGGTCTTGTTTTCAAAGAACTCCATGTCGCCCGGCAGCAGTGCCACTTTGCGCTGCTTCTTCTGCGCATCGCTGAGCATCGCGAGGTTCTTCCGCTCGATTGCGGTGAGCTTCTTCGCGTCGTATTTCTCGTTCGGGAAATACCAGTAGCGTTCTTCGAAATACTGCTGCAACCACGGCTCATCGTCGAAGCGCTTGCCGTGAATCGCCTCGACTTCCGCGGTGAGCACTTTCCACTCCGCACCGCTGTGCTTTCCGAGTTTACGAGCGGTGATCGGGCGGTCGCGCCAGTAACGCATGTCGCCGGGCTGAATCGTCTCGTGCTTCGCGGCCTCAGCCATCCGGATCAGGTCCAGGTTGCGACGCTCGATATCGTTGAGCATCGAATTCCTGAACTCAGGATTCGGCTTGAACCACGGCTGCTCTTCGAGATACGACTTGATGTCGAGGTCTTTGAACACACGGCCATGCCGGCCGAAAACTATTCCGCGCAGCAACTTGAGATCTTCAAGTGTGAGGTTTCTGATTTGCGCCTGCTTGAGAGATGTTTTGCTGAAGTCAATTTGCTTCAGCGCATCCATCGGGTCCTGCGCCTGAACAGTCAAGGACAATAACCCAATTAACACCAGAACAAAGACAGTTCTTTTCTTGTCAATCATGCTCATCCTGCAATCCTGTCAAGCCGATTCTGGAAATCACATCAGCCAAAGATGTCGCGGACCTTATCAACCAACCCTTTGCTCTCGAGATCCTTGTTCTCAACTTCCGCCAACTGCTCCAGCAGTTTCCGCTGCTCACGAGTCAACGTCGTCGGCGTCATCACGGTCGCTGACACAAACAAATCACCACGGCCACGTCCACCGAGCACCGGCATCCCTTTTCCTCTGAGCCGAAACACAGTGCCCGTCTGCGTACCCATCGGAATCTTCAACTTCTCTTCACCATCGAGCGTCTTCACCGTGATGTCGGCGCCCAACGCTGCCTGCGCAAACGTGATCGGCAC
>DASUPZ010000225.1:0-4731 GCA_036280855.1 Pyrinomonadaceae bacterium
TCGCGGACGTTCTGAAAGCCGATCCGCACCCGAAAGGCCGTTATCGCTGGGTCTATGCTCAACTCGCCAAGAAGCTCAACAAGTACATTCGGAAGTATGAAAGCCTGACGGCTGCAAAAGAGTTGTCTGAGGCTGATTACGTCATCTTTTTCAACGTCGTCGAATTTCGTCGTGTACTGAACACGCCCTATCCATTTGGTGAATTATTTGTAATCGTCAAAGGTTCTCCGGAAACGCTCACACCGCCGCGCGTGGTCTGGAGAGCAAAAAAAATGCTGTTCGCCGAAGACGCGATTAGCGACTTTATCCGAGACCTCAAAGCCCTACGTGGCGAAGGTTAGCTAAAAGGCACAGACACAAACGGAACTCCCATCGCGGCTCGACGTGTAAACGGGTCGTGCAACTTTTCGGTTGTCGAATTCACTAACCTGGATGATTTGATATTTTACCCGGAGCCCCTCCAATGCCCAGCAGGATCCTCTTCGCAGCAATTCTTCTTTCCAGTCTTACCTCGATCGCTCTCGCCCAGCAAAACACCGGCTCGCTCAAAGGCACCGTTACCGATCCGCTCGGCAGTCTTGTCGTCGGCGCAAAAGTCACGGTTCGCAGCGCACGCGGCGCTGTCAGCAGTGCGACTTCAAACTCTTCGGGAGTTTATGAGTTCAGGCGACTCGAGGCCGGGATTTATCAGTTGCAGGTCGTGGCGCCGGGATTCAGTCTCTTCGAAAACAAGACTGTCGAGATTCGCGCACGCGAACTGAAGACATTTGATACGCAACTCGAAGTCGCGTTTGAAGAGCAACAGGTAACCATCGACGATCGCAACATCAGCACTGACTCCGACAACAACGCCAACGCCGTCGTCCTGCGCGGCCGCGACCTCGAAGCCCTGCCCAACGATCCACAGGCACTGCTCGCGACGTTGCAAGCCATGGCTGGTCCGGCGGATCCTGAAGGCGGAACCGCCCAAGTGAAAGTCGACGGCTTCTCAAACGGGCAGCTTCCGCCGAAGGAAGCGATCCGTGAAGTGCGTATCAACAATAATCCGTTCTCGGCTGAGAATGAGTTTCCGGGCTGGGGCGGCATAGAGATCTTCACGCAACCTGGCGCTGACCAGTGGCATGGCGCTTTCAGCTTCGACTTCAACGACGAAAGCCTGAACTCACGAAACCCGTTCACAACCTTTCGCGCGCCGTATCAACAACGCGCCTACCACTTCAATCTCAGTGGTCCGGTCGTGGCAAAGCGTGCGTCGTTTTCAGTCTTCTATGGACGTTACGTGAGCGATGCGAATTCAATCGTGAATGCAACCACGCTCGATCCGGTTACATTGGAGCCGGTCGTTGTGAACCGGGCGTTTGTGACTCCTGACGTTAATCACTACGGCAACGCTCGTTTCGATCTGAAGATCAACAAGGTGCACACGCTCGTTGGCCGGTTCAGTTACAACCAGTCTACGCAGGACTTGCAGGGTATCGGCGGTTTCAATTTGCCTTCACGCGCTTATGAGGGGCGCCGCACTAACTTCATTGCACAGTTCACCGAGACCGCGGTCATCAATGAAAAGACGATCAACGAAACTCGCATACAGATAATGCGCAGCCGGTTTCGCCAGAACAGTGTTGTCGACGCGTTTGCTCTCAACGTGCTCGACTCTTTCAACGGCGGCGGTTCGCAAGTCGGGGCGTCATCAGTTGCGCAGGATCGATTCGAGATTCAGAACTTTACTTCGTGGTCCAGCGGCAATCACTTTGTGAAGGTGGGCGCGCGCCTGCGGCACGTGAAAAATGACAACATATCGCCGGCGAATTTCGGCGGTACTTACACGTTTGCCGGTGGGCTTGGTCCACGACTCGACGCGAACGATCAGATTATTCCTGGTCCGGATGGTCAACCTGAAATCATCGAGCTGAGCAGTCTCGAACGCTACCGCCGCACGCTCGCTTTCGGACGCGCGGGAATGAGCCCGTCAGCGATTCGCCTGCTCGGCGGCGGTGCGACGCAGTTTTCGATCGCCGGAGGTAATCCCGAAGCGCAGGTGAAACAGGCCGACGTTTCGTTTTACTTTCAGGACGAGTGGAAAGTGCGGCCCAACTTCACTCTCTCGCCCGGGCTGCGTTACGAAAACCAGAACAATATCGACAGCAACTTCAACTTTGCGCCGCGAATTGCGTTTGCATGGTCGCCGGTGTTTGGAAAGAAGAAACCCGCGGAGCCGCCGAAACCTGCCGCAGGTGCAGCAGTCACAAATCCTGTCAATCCTACAAATTCTGCAAATCCTGTCCCCAAGACTGTCTTCCGTGGGGGCGCGGGCATCTTCTACAACCGCATCTCGGAAGACATAACTCTGCAGGCAACGCGATTCAACGGCATCAACCAGCAGCAGTTTCTTGTGACAGATCCAGCGGTACTTAATTTGTTTCCACTCGTGCCCGGCGTTGATGTGCTCGACGATTTCGAACAACCACAGTCACGCCGCGTGATCTCAGACGATCTCGTCACGTCGCGTTCTCTGCGCTTCATGTTTACCGTCGAGCGTCTGCTACCGGCGGGTGTCAAACTCTCACTCACGTACATGCACGCTCGCAACGGCCGCATGATGCGCGTCGTCAACATAAACGCACCGCTCGGCGGAACCTTCATTCCCGGCGTGCCAACGAGCGGCGTGCGCCCGCTCGGCGCGGAAGCCGGGAACGTGCTCGAATACCAGGCCACCGGCCGTTCAGTCTCAAACACGTTCAGCATGAACATCAACGGCAATGTGAAGAAGATCCAGTTCTGGGGCGGCTACAATCTCAACAAAAACCGGAACACCGACGGCGGCACCAGCGGCTCTCCGTTTGACGCATACGACTTCAGCCAGGAGTACGCGCGCAGCCCATTCAGTGCGTTGAATTTTTTCTACGGCGGTGGAAGCTACACGGCGCCTCTCGGAATTAACCTGAATTTGTTTGCCATTGGCATGACGGGTAATCCGTTCAACATTACCACCGGACGCGACACGAATGGCGACACGTTCTTCAGCGAGCGACCTGCATTTGCAACTGATCTGAATGAGCCGGGCGTTGTCGTTACCCCGCTCGGCGCGTTTGATCCGACTCCGTCGCCGGGACAGACGATCATCCCGAGAAACTTCGGACGTGGTCCAGGCTTTTTTTCGGTGAACCTGAATGTCGGAAAGTCAATCAAGTTTGGAAAAGCGATCGAACCGAAGACGCCGCCGCCGGCGGGCACGCCGCGCACCACTGACGCTTCCGCGCCCGCCGCTGGAAAGCCACCGGAAAAGCCGCCGGTGCAACGCCCCTACACATTCAACTTCTCATTGAACGCGACCAACATCTTCAACAGGACCAATAAAGGAACGCCCGTCGGAAACATGACCTCACCGTTTTTCTTGCAGTCTCCGTCGGGTTCAAATAACTTTGTCTTCGGTCCGGGCGGTGGCTCGGGCGGTAATCGAACGATTAGTGTTAGAGTTCGGATCAGTTTTTAATCTGATTAATTGATCCGCGTTCATCTGTGGCCAAATAATGCTGACGCACATCGTGATCTGGAAGTACCGAGCGGACGTTGAGCAGTTTGCTCGAGAAGAACATGTAAACCTGTTGCGCAGGTTGAAGAACATCATTCCCGAGGTTCAAAGTCTTTCAGTCGGCTTTGACATGCTGCACCTGCCACGCTCGTATGACACCGGACTCGCCGCAGTGTTCGCGGATCGCGCCGCACTCGACGCTTACACGATTCATCCCGAACACATTAAAGTCGCGGAATTCGGCAGAAGCATCAGCGAGCATGTCGCGTCGGTCGACTTCATCGAGTGATGCGCTCAAAAAAGCGAATTCTGCTGGTTATCTTAGTCGTCCTACTCCTCTCTCAAATTCCGTTTGCCTGTCGTCGTTACAAGCTCCGCCGCCTGAACGCCGCGATCAGTCAACTCAATTCGCAACGCGCCAATCCTGACGGTTTTGTGGATTACAAAGGCGTGGTCCACGTGCACTCTTTTCTGGGCGGCCACAGCGCCGGCACGTTTTCGGAAATCATTTCCGCGGCGCAGGCCAGCCAGTTGCAGTTCGTGATCATGACCGAGCACACCGAGAAGGATTTCGACACGGCGGCCATGACGTTGAAAGACGTGCATGGTGGTGTGCTGTTCGTCAACGGCAATGAGGTGAGTGCGGAAAACGGAGATCGATCGCTCGTGCTTCCCGGCGACGTGTCGCTTATCGCTTATCCGGAAGAATTCAAAAACTGGGACACACCGGGACTGGACGGCGTTGAGGTCTACAACGTGTTTACAAACGCGAGACAAGTCAACCCGGCGCTCGCGTTCTTCGATGTGCTGTGGTCTCAGCGCAGTTACCCGGAGCTGATCTTTGCACTTTACTTGAAGCGGCCGGATGAAGCGTTGCGAAAGTGGGACCAGGCTTTAGCAAAGACGAGATTAACTGCCGTCGGCGGCAACGATGCTCATTCGAACATCGGCGTGAGCTTGAAAGACAGCTCCGGGAACACGCTGCTTGGAATTCAGCTCGATCCGTATGAGACCAGCTTCCGGCTGGTCCGCCTGCACGTTTTGATTGAGCAGGGAAAATCGTTTGACGCGACGAGTTTGATGGAGGCCGTGCGCGCAGGTCACTGCTTTATCGGGTTCGACTTTCTCGGCGATTCTTCCGGATTCATGTTTGCCGCCGAGTCCGCAGGTGAGCGAAAGATCCAGGGCGACGAGATCTC
>DASUPZ010000226.1:0-3083 GCA_036280855.1 Pyrinomonadaceae bacterium
GAACCACTGCAACTGGTCGTCAGGCAGATCGGCAAACACATGCACGCGACGAAGTGCTTCGACTTTATCCGGCGGTGAAGAGCTCGCGGGAATGATCGCTTCAATGCCGCCCGACACAGTCTCACCGCCGTCTTTCTTCGTTTGTTCCATCTATTACACGACCTTGCTCAGATATTGATGCACGAAAGAGATCGCGACTGATCCCTCGCCCACACCCGATGCAACACGCTTAACAGATCCGTGCCGCACGTCGCCGACGACAAAGATGCCGGGAACATTCGTTTCCAGAAGTCCCGGATCGCGGTCGAGCTTCCAGCCGCTCGGCCGTTTGCCCTCACGTGTGAGTTGTGGGCCGGAGTAGATAAAGCCACGCGCGTCGCGTTCGACGATGTTGGCAAGCCAGTCTGTATTTGGCGCGGCTCCGATCATGATGAACAGAGAGTTGGCAGGTACTTTGTTTATCTCGTTGGTGACCGTGCAATGGATTGAAATCGCTTCGAGATGATCTTCACCGTGCGCCTCAACCACGCGCGTGTTGAATTCGATGTGAACGTTTGGAGTAGCTTTGAGCTGGTTGATCAGGTATTGCGACATCGATGTGGCAAGCGATGTACCTCGCACGAGCATGACCACCCGGCGCGCGTACCGCGAAAAGTGCATCGCGGCCTGTCCTGCACTATTCGCGCCGCCAACAACGTAGACGTCTTCGCCTTTCGTCGACATCGCCTCAGTCATTGCTGCGCCATAATAAATGCCGGCGCCGGTGAGACGTTCCACTCCGGGCGCATCGAGCTTCCGCCACTGCACACCGGTCGCAACTAACAACGCATGGCAACTGAGTTCGGCTCCGTTTGCAAGTTGTAGAAAACGGTATGGTCCATCGACACGTACCGCGGTGGCCTCCGCGGAAATGATCTCAACACCAAAGCGCCGCGCCTGGACCACCGCTCGTCGCGCGAGATCCGCGCCTGTCAGTCCGCTTGGGAAACCAAGATAATTTTCGATGCGGCTCGACATGCCGGCCTGACCACCCGGCGCTTCACGTTCGATCATAACTGTTCGCAAACCTTCGCTTGCGCCGTAGACGGCCGCGGCTAGTCCTGCTGGACCACCACCGACGATCGCGAGATCGTAGAATGCTTCCGTCGCGCGCGTTTTCAGTCCTGCATGCTCGGCGAGCTCGGCCAGTGAAGGCTGTCGCAGACGCACACCGTTCGGAAGAATCACGACCGGCAAGCTTCGTATCTCTTCGTCGTCCAACAACTCGACAAGACTGCGGACTTCAGAGTCGGAGGCCGCGGTTTCGATATCGAGCCATTGATACGGAACGTGGTTGCGCGCGAGAAAATCCTTGATGTTATGCGACGCTGGCGACCAGCGGTTTCCCAGCACGCGAATGCCTTCAAACTGTGGCGGGAACGCGGCCTCCCAGTCTTCGAGCAGTTCGTCGAGAACCGGGTAGAGATTTTCTTCAGGAGGGTCCCAGGGTTTGAGTAAATAATGATTGATGCCGGCTTCGTTGATAGCAGCGATGGCGGCGTCAGTGTCCGCGTAAGCTGTTAACAACACGCGTTTGGCATCGGGAAAGAGTGTGATCGCGTGGGCGAGAAACTCGACGCCCGACATTCCGGGCATCCTTTGATCGATCACAAAGAGGGCGATGGAATTGTTTCTAATCTTCAACTCTCGAACGATTTCAAGAGCCTCTTGTCCCGATCCCGCGCGCAGAACGCGATAGTCGGCGCCATACTTCCGCCGCAAATCGCGCTCGATTGCGCGCAGCACCTCGCGATCGTCGTCCACCGTTAGTAATACAGGTTTAGCCATAACGTATTGGGTTCGATTTAGTATGGACAGTATTCTGCCACGCAGTGTCAACTGGCGCATCACTGCATGGTAGCTCTGCGATCTAACTCAAACGGGGTATCAGCCGCCTCAGGTTCCCCACACGCGCACCCAATCAACCTGCATCTGTTGCGGAAATACAGTGCTTGCATCCGGACTGCCGACAAAGTTTCCACCAACCGCAACGTTGAGGAGGATAAAGAACGGTCCCTGAAACTCGGACGTGCTGTTTATTCCATTCGCGATGTTAGCCTCAGCATACTGCACGCGATCGACGTACCACTTGATTGAAGTCGCCGTGCGTGAGATTGCGAACGTATGGAAGCCCGCCGTTAGCGAACTGGACGAATTGAAAATCCCTCCGAACGAGACGTGTGCGCCATTCGCATTGGCCCAATGAATAGTACCGAAGTTTCTGAATGGGTTCTGGCCCTGAATCTCCATGATGTCGATCTCACCGCACGAAGGCCAGCCAACCGTGCTGATGCTGTTACCGAGCATCCAGAAAGCCGGCCAGATTCCCTGCCCTTCGGGTGCGTTGATGCGTGCCTCAACCCACGTGTTTATGCCGAAGGATTGAAGTCCCTGCGTTTTCAGGCGAGCTGAGGTAAACGCGCTTCCGCCTAAACTTTCGCGTCGCGCTTCGATCACAAGCATTCCGTTTTCGATCCGTGCATTCACGGATCTGTTGGTGTAGTTCTGGAGCTCGTTGTTGCCAAAACCGCTGTTGCCGAGATCGAATCCCCAGTTGGCGCCGCTAATCGAAGACCCGCTAAATTCATCCGACCAGACTAAACGTGGAAAACCCGGAGGCGTTCCTGGCGGAGGCTGAGTGCCAACCGCGGCCCAGGTAAACTGCTCCCACGCACCTGCGACCGTACGATCGGACACCAAAGCTGTACCGCGGTTGAGGTCAGCAGTAACAAACCGGTTGGTGGCTCGTCCTCTCAGAGTAAAACCGCCGCCGGCAATATCCGTCCATGTAAACTGCTCCCACGTTCCAATGGCCGCGCGATCGGCGACAAGCGGAGCAAATGCTGCCCGGGCTTGATCCGCCGAAACGAACAAACCAGTGCCGATGGATCTGAAAGCAATAAAACCGCCGCCTGCGTCGACCACCTGAAACTGCTCCCAGGCATCTACAGATGGACGATCCGCAACGAGGGGAGCCCATGTTCCGCGGTTTTGATCCGCCGAGACAAAAAGGCCGTTTGCAGTTGCCCGTATCCAGATGGTCT
>DASUPZ010000227.1:0-8912 GCA_036280855.1 Pyrinomonadaceae bacterium
ACCATTGACGCAGGATCAGATCGAAGAAAACCGCGAGGTGGTCCATCGCGCCTGGCGACTGCATTACGATCATATCCAGCATTCGTTGACGAATGCTTTTTACCAGGGTTGGGATCTTCATCCGGCTCAACTGCCCACGCGTTATGCCGCGGTCTACGCTTTCTTCCTCGAGAGTCTTGAAGCGGCTTCGGAACGCTTGAAAAACTTCGTCGAGAAGGCAGCAAAAGCAACCCTCGTCGGAGACGTGTTTGACGACGCAGCGACGGGGCAGGGACTGTTGAACTATTTTCTGCGCGCGATTAACTGCGGCGCGATAACTGAAGCGGAGGCCGTGGAGTTGTCGGGATTGACGTTGCCCGAATTGCAATCGGCTTCGTTTGTGAAGATCCTGAAGAACCGGCAGGCGTTATAGTCTGTATGCTAAAATTTTGCCGCGGATTTCCACAGAAAAACACGGATATGAAAATCAAAATACTTGTTTCGATTGTTCTGGCAGTAATGATGATGGCGACAACGTTGACTGGACAAAAAGAGGGAGGCGATCCGGAGCTGGCGCGCAAGATCGCGCGATTCGCGCCGACAACGCTGACCGCTGACGCCTCGAAGCTCACGCCCAAAGACCGGCAGGCGCTCGACAAGATCATCGCAGCCGCGAAGCTGCTCGATCCGCTGTTTCTGCGTCAGGTTTGGAATGGCAACGCCGAGCTGGAGAAGAAGCTGCAAGCCGACAAAACGGCCGCAGGTCAACAGCGTCTGCACTACTTCTATATCAACGATGGTCCCTGGTCGCGTCTCGACAACAAAGAGCCTTTCATCGAAGGTGTGCCGCGCGAGAAGCCGCACCAGGCCAGCTACTATCCCGACGACATGACGAAAGAGGAGTTTAACTCCTGGCTGGAAACACTCTCGGAAGCTGACAAGCAAAAGGCCACCGGCTTCTTTTACCTGATCCGGCGTGGGCCGGATAAAAAGTTGACCACCGTTCCTTACAGCGAGGCTTACAAGGAGTATCTCGTTCCTGCAGCGGCGTTGCTGCGTGAAGCGGCGGCGTTAACAACCAATGCGACACTCAAAAACTTTCTCAACAAACGTGCCGACGCATTTGCTTCGAATGACTACTACGACAGCGACGTCGCGTGGATGGAGCTCGACTCGCCAATCGACGTCACGATTGGTCCATACGAAACGTACGAAGACGAGCTGTTCAGTTACAAGGCTGCGTTCGAAGCATACGTCACGCTCCGTGACGACGCAGAAACGGCGAAGCTCGCTAAGTTCAGCGGCCACTTGCAGGACCTGGAAAACAATCTTCCGATCGATCCGAAATACCGTAATCCGAAACTCGGCGCGGCTTCGCCGATTCGCGTGGTGAACCTGGTGTTCGCGTCGGGCGAAGGAAACAGCGGCGTTCAGACTGCTGCGTTCAATCTTCCCAACGACGAGCGCGTGGTGAAAGAAAAGGGATCAAAGCGCGTCATGCTGAAGAACACGCAGGACGCGAAGTTCAACAAGACGTTGATTCCAATCTCACGCGTGGTGTTGGATTCCGCCGATCAATCCGCGCTCGCTTTCGACTCGTTCTTTACACACATACTTTGTCACGAGCTGATGCACGGGCTTGGACCACACAACATCACGGTTGGCGGCCAGGAAACGACAGTGCGAAAGCAGTTGAAGGAGCTTTACTCGGCGATCGAGGAAGCAAAGGCCGACATGACTGGACTGTGGGCGCTTCAGCACATGATCGATCGCGGCATCATCGAGAAGAGCATGGAGCGCACGCTCTACACGACTTATCTCGCCAGCATGTTTCGCTCGGTGCGCTTCGGGATCACTGAAGCTCACGGGCGTGGCGTCGCGATGCAGTTCAATTATCTGACGGACGAAGGCGCGATCAAGTTCAACGAGAGCAAGGGAACGTTCAGTATCGATCATGCGAAGATCAAAGACAGCGTGACGAAGCTGACGCGCGAGATACTGACGCTCCAGGCTGAGGGCTCTTACGACAAGGCAAAAGCGATTCTGGAAAAGTATGCGGTGATCAGGCCGCCGATGCAGCAGGCGCTCGACAGGCTGAGGGATGTGCCGGTGGACATTGAGCCGATCTTCCCGCTGGGGAATAAGAGATAGGTCCTATAGGTCCTATAGGACCTATTGCTTGAATTGCTTTCGGAAGAAGGTCGCGATCTTCCACGCGTCGATTGCTTTCCACGGCAGTTCGCCGGTGGTGTAGTGGCCGCAGGGCAGCCACACGACGTCGAGTGGTAATTTGTGCCGCCGTGCTTCTGCGACCGTCACGTGAGAGAGGTCGAGCGGAAACGTCAGATCGTAACGAGCGATGATGAAGCGCATCGGCCGGTGGCCCAGCGACGCCACGCGCTGCATGTAAGGCAGCGGGCTGATCGGCGCCCAGTACTTGCGAAGTTCATCGAGCGTCACGTGATCCGCCAAACCGGCGCGCACGTGCGTGGTCGAGAGTCCGTGCCACACCACATCCGCCACATAACCCGAAACATGATTAAAAGCACCCGCCCTGAGTAGCGGCTCGTGCGCAAACGCGAGAAACGAGATACACGATCCGACACTCGTTCCGAGAATTCCGATCTGCTCGTAGCCTTGCAGGTGCAGCCATCGCACGGCGGCGCGCGTGTCGAGCACTGCTTGTCGCATCGACTGGATCGTCCGTCCGACGTTTGTGCTGACGAGATGATCCGCGCGTTCGAGCTCGGGCGGCTTTCGTTGCAGGTGATACGGAAGCGTCAGGCGCAGCGCGGCCATTCCCATCATGTTGAAGATCCGGCACGCTTCGACGTGGCTTTCCGGTTGTGCGTTCCACTGCGGCAGCACGACGACGGCATTGCGTGGCTTGTTCTGTTTTTTCTCGGGAAAGAACCGTGCCCGGGCGAGATTGTTTTCCGGTGAAGGTGTGTGAATCGCGCTCGTCCAGGTTAGTTGATCGCCTTCGAGTCGATAGTCGGTGATCGGAGGCAAGGCGTAGAAATCCTCGCTTGCCTGCATGACGCGATTGGTGTGACTCGTGAATAGCTCGCGTGGATCGTCGCCGTTTACGTGGTCGACGATGTACGACAGACCCCAGTCAAATGGGCGGACGAGGCGATTGTTGTCGCGTTGGTGATACCAGCGTTCCCGCCGGTGCATGTAATTCTTCCAGAGGGCCACCAGGCAGGCATACTAAGGCAAGTCGTGTGGAAAGTAAAAAAGGCCGCAGATTTCGCGGATTAACACGGATTATGATCCGCGTTCATCCGCGAAAATCCGCGGCCCGTCTTCCTAGTTACAAGTTGACAGCTTGAAGCTGTGAATAAACGTAGTCCAGTTGAAACTGCCGTTAGCAGGTTGGAACTGGGTGGTGAACACCATGGTGCATCCATCCACCGGATCGACGCTGATGGTGCTGTAATCACCCCAGCGTGTCAGGCTTCCGGTTTGAATTCCGATTCCCGTCAGCGCGCTCGTCTCGTTGCCAAGCGTTCCGAGCGGATCCGCGGGGCCGCGAAACGCGTAGCGGATACTCGGCACGATCGTGCTCGACGAGATGTTGTAACCGATGGCTATACCGCCGGTCTTGTCTATCGCGGCGCTGCCCATCCAGCGAAAATCGTTGGTTGGTGCAAACGTACCCTGCTGATGAACAACCGGATTCGCCGTGGCAAAACTCTGCCCCGCCGCATTGCGCAACTCATACCAGCGAATTCCGACGCCCGTGCCACTCGTCACCGAGTGATTGATCACGAGTGACTCGTGTGTCGCGAAACGTCGATAACTCAACCGGTACATCAGTCGATCGGCGAGTGAATCGAGTCGAGTGGTTGTTCCCGGCTGCACGATGCAGGCACCGCCACCGCAGGCTCTGGCAAACGTAGCAACTCCTGGGACGGTGGTTGGTCCACTCAGTGTTCCGGTCCCTGCCGTCCAGTTCACTGCCATCCTCCAGAACTGAACGCTGGAAGTGCCGATACTCATCAGCAGGTTTGGTGAACCTGCAGGCGGTAGTGTTGTGCCTTCCAAATCGGCCGGTTCGAGGCTATGACCGCCGGTGGTGTTCGCACAAACCTGTCGCGCCGCAGCGCCGATAAGCATTTTGTCCCGCTCTAAAGCACAGACAGTATTGCCGACGAACCTGCTGCCGTTTCGGAACATGTTGTAAGTGATGTAATAGCCGTCCGGCCACACGCCCATCTTCGGATAGTCGTTGAAGTCTCTGCCATATGAGAACGCATAACGGAAGTAGGTGCCGGTCGGATCCGGACTTGTCGAAACCGCGACGCACTGCGTAAACGGCTGGGCGGAGACTGCAAACTGGGTTAACACCCAACGATCTGCAAGTTGATCGTATTGCACGATCGGATCGCCGTCGTTGTCAGTCTGGCAACGGCCACCAAATCCCTGCCAAACGACGTTGCCCTGCTTCGGGAATCCAGGCACGAGATTGAAAGTCGTGATCTCGTTATTCGCACCCCTCGTCAGTGTGTAGATTGAATAGCGCAGATTGACCCATTGCACGTAGTGATTGGGACCAACGTCGCCTGTGGTATCAGGCGGCGCGACGCGAGCCAGTGGATCGATAGGAGTGCCGACTGTGGATGCCGCCATATCAACGCGAGCCGATGGCGAACTGACACTTTTATCGGCTAGCGGATCGACGAATTCGCGGTTGACGTTTCCTACAGGTTGCGGTCTGCCGGGTTCGAAATCTTTTCCACCTCGCGCGGGCTTCTGCGGTTCGCCCGTCTCAAACATTTCGCGGAGTGGTTTGGGGGTTTTGTCGTGGTGAATGGCACTGCTGACTTCAGCTCTATTTTGCTGCGCCACTTCACTACGGCCCTGGGCCATCAGTGGCATCGAGGTGACCAAACACAGGATTAACATCATCAGGAACGCATAAAAATTCTTCACAGACTCCTCCAGAAACTTCAGGGCAAAAAGTTAAGTGAGGCTACGATGTGCAATAGTATTTGGGAGGGGCGCAGTATACCAGAGATGCCGCGGAATTCAAGATATTCCTCGGTCACTTTTCTTTGCGGATTGTGCGCAGCCTGTTGAGTATCTTCGGCAAAAGTAATGTGGAGTTCAGTACCGAGCCTGTAGTGAAGTGTCGTGCAAAAGATCGGAAGAGTTCTCCAGCTTTTCGTGTGTACGGGAACCACCAAACATCGGGCACGCCGGGCACACTGTTCACGTGTATGTGTTGCGCGTTGACGAGCTCGAGCAGTCCGAGACGGCCGTGCGTGCGGCCGTAACCGCTTTGTTTTACGCCGCCCCATGGTGTTTGTGCGAGCGCATGTGTGTAAACCACTTCGTTGACCATCACTGTGCCTGCGTCGATCTGTTCGGCGAGCCTGCGACCACGCTCGATATCGCGTGTGAAAACACTTGCGGTAAGACCGTAGATACTGTCGTTGGCGAGGCGCACCGCTTCGTCGTCAGTTTTGAACGTCATGATCGGCAGGACAGGGCCGAACGTCTCTTCGCTCATTACCTTCATTGAATGATCGACACCGTACACGACGGTTGGCTGATGAAACCAGCCGTTTCCATCGTCAATGCGCTTGCCGCCAGTGAGCACTCGCGCGCCGCGTGCAACCGCATCGCTTACGTGCTCCTCGACAATCCGTAACTGCCGTTCATTCGTCATCGCGCCGACGTCGACCGGCTCGACTGACGCTTTGTCCTGTTTGAGCTCGCGAGTTTGTTTGACGACGAGATCCAGAAACTCTTCGGCGACCGATGCATGAACGTAGCATCGTTCGATCGAGGCACACGCCTGGCCGGAATTGCAGAACGCGCCCCAGATCGCTGCGCGCGCCGCGTTGGGCAGATTTGCGTCTTCAAGAACGATCATCGGATCTTTGCCGCCGAGCTCGAGGAGGACGGGCGTCAGATGTTTCGCGGCAGCTTCGGCGACGCGCTTGCCGGTGTTCACGCTGCCGGTGAACATGATCTTGTCAACGCCTGCGTCGACGAGTGCGGCGCCGGTGGTTCCGTCGCCAGTCACGATTTCGAGCAAGCCTGCGGGCAGTTGAGCTTGTTTGAAAATCTCGCCGATCTTCAGCGCTGTCAGTGGAGTTAGCTCACTCGGCTTCAGAACTACTGCATTTCCTGCCATTAAAGCCATGACCACTTCGTCAAGCGGTGTCGCCCATGGAAAATTCCACGGCGAGATGATGCCGACGACGCCGAGTGGTTTGTAGACGACGTAAGACGAACGACCCATCAGGCCATACTGGCCGATGTCGATCTTGCGCTTATCGAGAATGTTCGCTGTGTTGTCTGCGAAGTAACGCATGAGATCGAGCGTGGGCACGATCTCCATCGAGATTGCTTCTGCCGCCGGTTTTCCGGTTTCGCGGGAGATGAGGTTTGCGATCGGGTCAACTTCGTTAAGGACGATTTCGCGGGCGCGCAGGATGAAGCGTGCGCGTTCGCGGTACGAGAGCCTGGCCCACGCGGGTTGCGCGGATCTTGCGATCGCGATTCCCGCGGCGACGTCGGCGGCATTCATTAATGCCGCACGTCCGATCTCCTCGCCAGTCGACGGATCGTAGGAGATGATCTCGCGCGTTTGAGTGTGTGGCAGTGTTTGAGTGCTCATCTGCGGCCAGATTATCCATCTAATTCGCCGTGGGTTACAATGCGGGCCAACCCACTTCGAGGAGTAGATGATGATCAGACCGCAGCTCGAGGAGTTTATGCGACGCATGGCTCCTAAATCCGTAGCGATTATTCCCGGCGCACACGAACCACGTCGTTCCAACGATACGCATTATCGTTTTCGTCAGGATTCCGACTTTTTCTACCTGACGGGTTTTGAAGAACCGGATTCACTCGCGGTCATACGGGCTGATAAAGATCCGAAGTACACGTTGTTTGTGCGGCCGCGCGATCCGGAACGTGAGATCTGGGACGGGCGTCGCGCTGGTGTTGAAGGCGCGAAGAGTGAGTTTGGCGCGGATGAGGCGTTTCCGATTGCGGAGTTTGAAAGCAAGTTGGCTGACTTCCTCGATGGGGCGGACGTTCTTTATTACCGGCTTGGGATGGACCGGGATCTCGACGACACGATCATCAAAGAGATCTCACGCATGCGTGCGTGGAACCGCAAACCGATTCATCCACCGCAGACGATAATCGATTCGGCGACGATCGTTCACGAGTTGCGCGTGGTGAAGCGTCCGGAAGAGCTGGAGATCATGCAGGCGGCCGCCGACATCGCCGCCGAAGCGCATGTTGAAGCGATGAGAGCTGCGCGCCCGGGAATGAAGGAATACCAGATCGAGGCACTGATCGAACAGGTGTTCCGGCGTCATGGCGCGGCCGCTCCGGCTTACACGTCGATTGTCGGTGCTGGTCCAAACGCGACCGTGTTGCACTACATAAATAACGACGGCGATTTGCGTGACGGGGATTTGTTGCTGGTGGATGCTGGTGCTGAGTACAAAGGCTATGCGTCTGACATCACGCGTACGTTCCCGATCAACGGGCGGTATTCCCCCGCGCAACGCGAGATTTACGATCTGGTGTTAAAGGCGCAGATGTCGTGCGTTGAGATGGTGAAGCCGGGTGTGACGCACGAACAGTTGAAGCAACACTCGATCGAGGTGTTGACGGAAGGTATGGTCGAGCTGGGATTGCTGAAGGGTAAGCCTGAAGAGTTGATCAAGGAGAAGAAGTACGAAAAGTTTTACATGCACGGGCTTGGGCACATGCTGGGCATCGACGTGCATGATGTTGGGCGTTATTACTACGGACAGGATTCACGCGCGCTCGAACCGGGTGTGGTGATGACGGTCGAGCCGGGAATTTACGTTGCGCCTGATACGAAGGACGTGCCTGAGAAGTACCTGGGAATCGGCATCAGGATTGAGGACGACGTACTCTGCACAAACAACGGACCACGTGTGTTAACAACCAAAGTCCCAAAAGATCCCGAAGAGATTGAGAGTCTTATGGGACAGGATTAGCAAGATTTTCATGATTAACAGGATTTCTTAATCATGTGAATCTTGTAAATCCTGTAATCTTGTCAAGCCATTTTCTGGATAATGGCATCAGCGAACTCTGCGGTCTTCGCCGTACCTCCGATGTCGCGCGTGCGCACCTGACCCTCAATGAACACAGCGAACAGCGCCTTCTCAATCCTGTCCGCCGCCTCGCGTTCGCCAATGTGACGCAACATCAAAATCCCTGATTGCAACAACGCCGTCGGGTTCGCGATTCCCTGTCCGGCGATGTCAGGCGCGGAGCCGTGCACGGCTTCAAAAACTGCACCCTTCTCACCGAAGTTTGCTCCCGGCACAAGTCCCAAACCTCCAACCAGTCCTGCACAAAGATCCGAAACGATGTCGCCGTACAAATTCTCGAGCAGCATGATGTCAAACTGCTCCGGCCGCATCACGAGCTGCATACACGCGTTGTCGATAATCTTGTCGTCTGCCTCAATCTCAGGATATTCCTCGGCAACTTTTCGAAAACAATCCAGAAACAGTCCATCGGAAAGCTTCATGATGTTTGCTTTATGGGCCGCAGTCACTTTCTTCCGCGACTCCTGCCTCGCGTACTCGAAAGCAAACCGCGCAATGCGCGTCGAGGCTTTCTCCGTGATGATCTTCAAACTCTCAACCACACCCGGAACGACGATGTGCTCCAAACCCGCATACAAGCTCTCCGTGTTTTCACGTACCACCACGAGATCCAACTCGGGATAACGACACGGCACTCCCGGCAACGCACGCACCGGCCGCAGGTTCGCGTACAGATCCAACGTCTTGCGCAACCCGACGTTGACCGACGTAAATCCTTTACCGATTGGAGTTGTGACCGGGCCCTTGAGCGCAACTTTGTTACGCAGGATCGAATCGAGCAGTTCTTTCGGCAGCGTTTCGCCGAATTTTTCG
>DASUPZ010000228.1:0-8909 GCA_036280855.1 Pyrinomonadaceae bacterium
CACTTCAGCGGTGGGGCTAGGCCCCTGGGTTCGGCCTTTGGCCATAAACGTTGGGGCAAAGCCCGAACCGAGGGCGCAGCCCACACGCAATTTAGAACTGAACGGCGAGGCATAGCCTCGCCGCACATCCGGCGGCATAGCCGCAACCAGACAGGTCAAAGGCACTTTTCGTGCAAAGCTGGGTTAACGCAAACGTCACCCACACGTCGAAGCTTGCATCAGCACGTTTGCGGGCGGGTGGACGCCTAGCCATAAATCAACAACTGCCACTAACGTGGCGATCCTCAAAGTTCCTCTTATGGAAGGTTGCGCTGTGAAGCCTCTGAGTTGTCGACTCTGCGGCACATAGTGTCGTGAGACGCATCGTCTTTCCTGAATGGGTACAGCACGCTTTGCCAGAGGATGTTTCGAGTTAACTGGGAAATCGACAAAATTAACAGCACCAATGCTACGGAGAGGATTGTGGAAATCAGTTCGATGTTCATATTCCTAATCTATCCATTCCGGAACAGAGCGCAACAGTTTTCTTTTGTCGAAAGTGGCTATCTTTTGCCGATTCCGGCTATTGAGGGATTAACGCAGCGTGAAGCGGCCGAGGGTGTCTTCGCCGATGCTGCCGAAGTAGAGTGTGTTGTTGCGTTCGACGACGTTTGAGATCTGGGCGTAGCAGTCGGGAGAGTCGTTTTGAAGGTTGTCGATTACGCGGCCGTTGGCGTCCAAGCCCAAAACAAAGGAATAGCGTTGGGGACGAGGATGAAGAAACTTCGGGAGACGAAAAACTACTTTCCTCACGAACGGATATGGCAACATCTTATCGAACATTGCCTGTCGCGGAGCGACGAGCGCCAGCCAAAATTTGTCTTTGCCGTTCGTAGACATACCGTCCGGAAACCCAGGCAGGTTGTCGATAAACACGTCGTCCTGGCCCATCTTTGGTTCTTTCAACCACACGCGCCGAATGCGATACCTGCCCGTCTCCGCAACCAGTACAAACGTTTGATCCGGACTCACAACGACGCCATTCGCAAAGTAAATATTCCGCAACAACGTCCGCGGTTGCTGACTCTGCGGATCCAGCGCCAGCAAGCGGCCGTTTGGCTGGTGTTCCAACAAATCGTGGACGTGCTCGGACATCGAAAACTTGTGCGACGCTTCAGTGAAATAGATCGTGCCATCCGCGCCGATATCGAGATCGTTCAGACAACCGAACCTGACACCGTCAGCCTCGGTTGCGATCACTTTCACTTCTCCAGCTTTGTTGACCGACAGCAATCCCCTGATCGCGTCCGTAACAATCAGACTCCCACTCCGATCAAAAACCAGCCCCAACGGCCGTCCACCCGTATTCGCAAACACGCGCGGCTGAGTGCCGTCAGGCTGAAGCACCATGATCCGTCCATCTTCAAAGCCCGCATAGATCCTGCCTTCGGCATCGAGCACAACATCCTCGGGATGATGCCCGTCGCCCAGCGAAAGTCTTTGCACGGGCGCGAGCCGAGTGTTCTTTTCATAGGGACCGCTCAATGATGGCGCGGGCGGAGGAGTCCAGGCTGCAGGAGCTATCGGTACCGGCGCGAAAAGAAGATAGGCAGACGCTGCCGCCAGGATGAGGATGACGACAAGTCCGACGCGTTTTTTGAGAGACATTCGAGAATCGATTAACGCTCGCCGCGCGATTTCTGGACCGCGGATTCCAACGCTACTACGAGTTTTCTTATCGCCCCAGCCTGGTCCATCGGTTCGATCAATCGCAGTGCTTCATCCAGAATGCGCCGTTGATGCTCCGGGTAGTTTGGCAAACCACTGACGCTTCCAGGTTCGCCGTCGTAGAGCGCGGCCCTCGGCGGACGCACCGACTCAACAACGTCCTTGAAAACACTGAGCGTCATCGTCGGAATACCCGCCACTTCAACTGCTCTCGCCACCAGGCTAATCGATTGATGGCACAACAGCGACGCAGGAACCAGCAACGCGGCCTGCACTTCATATCGTCGAATTCGCTCGACGAGCTTCGGAGCAAGATCGTCCGCGACCTTCGCGGCGTCAGTAATAAAGCCACTAAAACTCCAGAACACCGGGTTCAACTGGCCGATAATCCCATTCTGCTCAAACTCCAGCAGCCGCGCGATCGGGACTTGCGCGTTCATGTCCTCATGGACCGCCGCCGGATCGTAGCCACGCGCGGCGAAACGCATATCAGCTTCTTCGACTTCAATCGGAATCTCTCTGAAACTTGAATCTCCATCTGACGAGCTGGTATCGAACTGTGGCGTGCCATCGATGTAAGCGCCGGCAGACGAGATCAAAGCGAGGTTCAACATCGGCAGTGCGCGACGTGCCGGAGTGAACGGCGCACGCCGGTTTCTCACAAACGGATAATCGGAAAGGTCGTCGCGGTTTGTAGGCCGCCATCCTTCGTATCGTCTCTGCCAGTCGTCAATGTCGTCGATAATATCCACAAGTTTATCCAATCCAGAAGTATCAGTTGCGCATGCCGCGCACCATCAGAAACATGGCCACAAGGGCGGCAATCATAGCAACTCCGAGCGCGTTAACCGAATAACCGTGCAGGGCATTGAACTCAACTCGCCGCGGGTCGGCGGCCGCAATCTGATCGATCGGCAACTCCATCGCCGCACGCAACGCACGCATGCGCGCCGCAATGAACCAGTGGCCCACAGCCGTCGTGAGCGCGATCAAGCCAAGACTGACGCACTCGAGAATGAAACTAAGACCTGAAGCACTGCGGCGCAACCATAGCAAAGTCGCGAGCAGCAACAACGAGATTACAAATCCCGCAATGTTAACCACGCCAAGTGATCGCGTTACGATTCCACCCGCAATCTCACTCGCGTTCGGCAAGCCAAACGATCGCAACACACCAAACGCGGCGGGCGCGACAACCGCACCAAAAAACAGCGCCGCACCAAACCAACACGCCAGCAGAATTAATCGTGTAACGTTCAAGTTTCTAATCAAACTCATTAACGACCGCCAGCAAACGAATCTTCGGCGGAACGATCTCCGGCATCGGCAACTCTCGCGGATCGGCCGCCGTCAATAACCACGAAAGCGCCGAGTCGAGTTGCGCCTGGTAGTCGCCGAGATCCAGCGACATGAAAACTCTTTCACCCAGCTTGTCAAACTTCTCTTTCGCCCGCAGGTACATCTGACGCGCGGCGCCGGGCCGGCCAATGTCGAGATGATGAAACGCAACCGCCGACTGGATCATCGCCTGAAGAAAAAGTTTCTCCTTTGGTCCAACTTCGCCCATCCACCGCTCTTCCCACGCGTCGTGGGCGGCATGAAATTCACCGGCGTTGTAAAGATCGATACCCGCAATGTACTCGACCGGGTAAGCAGAAACGTGCACGTCGAGGTACGCAGGCGCGATGTCACTTTGTAACTGATCGTGCATTCAGTCGAGCTGCAATAACTTTCGCCGCCGTAGCTCCGGCTCCCGTGGCGCCGCTGATCGTCGGCGCAAGTGGATTAGACACATCACCAACGGCAAAGACCATCGGCACGTTCGTTTCCTGCCGGCTGTTTACGGCGACGTAACCGTGCTCGTCCGTTTCGAGTTGCTCTTTGAACAAGCCGGTGTTTGGTTCGACTCCGATCCGGATGAGCACACCACGCACCGCGATTTGAAAAGGCTTCAATCCCTGTTTGCGCTGAACTTCGACCGCCACCACTTCATCGTTCTCGCCGATGATACGCGTTAGCACTGACTCTGTGAAAACGGTGACGCAGTGGGTGCCTTGCAAACGCTCTGCAAACTCGCGTCGCGCCCGCAGTCGCTTACCGCGATGGACGAGCGTGACCGTCGGACAAACGTCCGCCAGCAACAACGCATTCTCGACCGCTGCGTCTCCGCCTCCGACCACACAAACGTCTTTGCCGGCGAAAAGATGGCGATCGCGAGTTCCGGATTCTATCACTCCCTTTCCAGTAAACTCTTTCTCACCCGGCACACCCAACTCTCGCGGCCTGACGCCGGTCGCGATCACGAGCGCAATCGACTGAACAGTCTCGCCGCTTGCCAACGACACGCGCTTCGCTTTCAAGTCGACTGACGCGATCGACGCTTGCGTCCAGAGATCAAACTCTGCTTCGTCAACGTCTTTTGTGAACTGTTCGAGAAGTTCCTGACCGTTGCGAGTTTTCAACCCGAGATAATTTTCGATGGGGTTGTAAACGCGATGAAGCTGGCCGCCGACTTGTTCAGACTGTTCGAGCACGAGCGTATCGAGTCCCAACTCATCGCACCAGAACGCCGTCGATAGACCTGCCGGACCAGCGCCGATGATGATTACGTCGTGCATCTTCAAACAGAGCTGACCACGAGCGACTCAGACGTTTCCAGGACCGCTAAAACATCATCAGGCTGCAACTGTGACGCGACTAACGTTTTACCGCTGTCGAGAAACTTCACCGCCGACGTCATCTCACGATTGTCAGTTTGCCAGCGTCCGTCGAGATTACTCTCACGACTGTTGAGCAACTGCAACGCAGCGGACAGATCCCGTCGTTGCACACGCGGACGCACCACAGTCTCGGCCCAGGAGTAGTAAGGATAATCGAGCCGGTAGAACCATCCGCCGTTTGCCGGAATCGCGGTCAGAAACAGTTCGCCTTTGGCAAACTTCGAGATCGCGGTAAACGGCGCTGAATGCTTGGTTGGACTAAAACCGGCGCCGTCGAAAAGCTCCGGTGCAAGCGTGATCAACGAGATTCGCGAGTCAGCAAACTCAACCACTCTCGATTGGCCGTTTTCAAAACTCTCAAGCGCAGCGGCAACGCTTTTCCAGCCGTCCCGCCAGAGCGGTTCGTAGTCGTTAATACGAGTAAGTAAACGTTCAACTTGCGGCAGGACCAGATCGTACGCGCGTGCCTCATCGTCAACTTCCTCGCCCGCGATCAACTGCGCAAGCGGTGAGCCATCGTCGTTGTTTGGACTCGCCTGATCCGAACCCTGGATCGCGATGCTGACCTTTACACCGTCGTCACTCGAATGCTCCGAAAAATCTCCGGCTTCGGCAGCGGCGATCAATAGATCTCGATACGCGAGCGCTCGTTCACCTGTAAGCACGGTCCAAACTGACAGAATGCCGTCAGTGTCGAAATGATTGTTAGTGACCAGCTCGATACCTTGTGTTAACTGTGCCCGGTTGGGTGACGCAACCAGATTCAGTGCGATCTCGGTTGAGGTATCGGCCTTCACTTCCGCCGGCGTGTTGTTTCCCTGCCAGTGCGAGAAATGAATGGCGTTATCGACTGTTCCATCAACAGACAACTTGTGGACGTTGTCGAGGGCTTCGCTGTAGAACTCGAATCTCATAATGCATGAAGTTTAACGCATCTCTGCTTGTATGGCTCGCGTAGCGATGATTAAGATATGCGGCATGGAAGAGATGACAGCAACTGAACTCAAGCAACGTCTCGATAACGGCGACGACATTCAGCTCATCGACGTACGTGAGGACTACGAAGTCGCAATCGGGAGCATTCCTAATTCGAAGCACATACAGCTCGCGCAGGTGCTCTCGCGCATGGACGAGATCGATCCAAACCGCGAAACCGTGGTCTACTGCAAGATGGGCGGCCGGAGCGCACGCGCCATCGACGCGCTTCAGCGTTCAGGCTTCCAGGGCAAACTGGTTAACTTAAAAGGCGGGATTACCGGTTGGTCAAATGAAGTAGACCCAAGCGTCCCAAAATATTAACAACCCAAAGTGTCACAACCCAATCCGCGTTCTTCTCCGCGTTCATCCGCGGCCCGGCTTTACTTGGTGATCCCCTCGAGCTCGATAAACCGGCTCAGCTTCGTGATCACCATTCCCTCTTCACACTCCAAACGACACGACAAGGCGGGCCGGTCGCTCTGCTCATTCTGCCCTTTGAGGTGATACCAGATCTGGCAATTTGTACACTCACCATTCCAGCAGAAATCTCCATAGGAAATGGTATTAATCGAAAGATATTGAAAACAGCGCAAAAGACGATTCTTTTCCGGGACGCTGACTTTGTTGCCCACGATCTCGAGACTGATGAGCTTCTCGTAAGGATCGAGCAGGTCTGCCGCGCCTTCGTCCACCCTATTGCCCCCTGCGCTTTGTTCACTCATAGGCAGCGGCAGTATAATCCCTCGCTGCTTAAATTTGTATGGGTGATGCACATACCTCACCCGCTGCAACTCAATTTCGGGGGTAATTAATTTGGCCTTAGTAATTTACACAAAGCCGGGATGTCCTTATTGCCAGCAGGCACGCGAGTATTACGACTCGAAGGGCATTCCCTATCTCGACTACGACGCGCAGAACGATAAAGCGCGGCGAGCCGAAATGTTCGGTTATTCTGGTGGTGACCCGACCGTCCCCTGCATCGTTCAAGACGGAAAATACATCGGTTCCGGCTGGGGAAGTCCGCCTCGTGGTTGAACCGTTCATGATTAGCCGGCCGTGCGCCGGCTGCTTCAAAGAGCTGTCTCCCCTTAGTTAAAGTTGTTTTTGAGGAAGGTGCTTCATGAAAAAACAAACCCGTCTGCTCTTTCTGCTGTTGCTCTCTGTTTCGTGCGTTCTCTCGATCAGTAGCGCCGCTTTAGCGCAAAATGGAGGAGCCGGAGCGCCTAAACCACCCATGGCTGAAAAGAAAACGAAGACCACAAACATTCACGGCGAAACGCTAGTTGACGAATTCTTCTGGCTGCGCGAAAAAACGAATCCCGAAGTGATAACGCATCTTCAGGCTGAAGATGCGTACGCACAGGCGGCGATGAAACACACCGTCGCGCTCCAGGAAAAGCTCTACAACGAGATGATCAGTCATATCAAAGAGACTGACTCTCAGGTGCCTTATCGCCAGGGCGATTACTTCTATTACACGCGAACTGAAAAAGGAAAGCAGTACCCGATTTACTGTCGCACGAAAGGCAGCCTCGACGCGAAGGAAGAGATCGTGCTCGATCAAAATGAACTGGCTAAAGGTCAGAAGTTCATGAGCCTGGGCCTGTTCCTGCCGAGTGATGACGGAAATCTGCTTGCTTACAGCACTGACAACACCGGCTATCGCCAGTTCATGGTCCATATTAAAGATCTGCGCACGGGCCAACTGTTTCCCGAACGGATCGAGCGAGTGACCAGTTTCGTTTGGGCACCGGACAACAAGACCTTCTTCTACGTGACGGAAGATCCGGTCACCAAACGAAGCGATAAGTTTTTCCGGCACGTGCTTGGAAGCGACAAGTACGAGATGGTTTACGATGAGAAAGACGAGCTGTTTGACATCGGCACGGAGCGTTCGCGCGACAAGCAGATTATCTTCCTGGAATCGTTCAGCAAGACGTCGACCGAAGTTCGCTACCTGCCCGCATCCGAGCCTGGATCGAGTCTGAAAGTGGTTCTTCCGCGAATGCCGGAACACGAGTATGACGTCAATCATCGTGACGGCCTTTTCTACATCCGGACCAACAAGGGCGCGAAAAACTTCCGCATCGTTACGGCGCCCGTGAACGATCCATCCGAAAAGAACTGGAAAGAGTTTGTGGCCCATCGACCGGGAGTGAAGATCGAGGGCGTCAGTCTTTATAAGGACCACGCGGTGCTCCCGGAGTGGGAAAATGGTCTGCAACAACTCGAAGTAATCGATTTCAAGAACGACAAGCGACATCGCATCAAGTTTCCGGAGCCGGTTTACTCGGCCGGTCTCTCGAACAACCGTGAGTTCAACACGAACGTCGTGAGGTTCTATTACAACTCGATGGTGACGCCGTCTTCCACGTTTGACTACAACATGGACACGGGCAAGGAAACGTTGTTGAAGCAGACCGAAGTTCCCGGCGGGTTCGATCGCACGAACTACAAATCGGAACGCGTGTTTGCCATCGCATCGGACGGAACTAAGATTCCGATGTCGATGGTCTATCGCAAAGGCGTGAAGATGGACGGCTCGGCGCCGCTGTTGCTCTACGGATATGGCTCGTATGGCGCATCGATGCCGCCGACTTTCTCTTCGACCCGCCTCAGCCTGCTCGATCGCGGCGTAATCTTTGTGATCTCGCATATTCGCGGCGGCGGTGAACTGGGCGAGGGGTGGCGAGAAGCGGGCAGGATGATGAACAAGATGAATACGTTCACTGACTTCATCGCCTCCGCTGAAGCGCTCATCGAAAAGAAATACACCTCGAAGGATCGGCTGGTGATCCAGGGTGGAAGCGCGGGCGGTTTGCTCGTCGGTGCGGTTTCAAACATGCGGCCCGATCTGTTCAAAGCCGTAGTTTCGCAGGTGCCGTTTGTCGACGTGCTGAACACGATGCTTGACGCGACGTTGCCGCTCACGACGAGTGAATACATCGAGTGGGGAAATCCAAACGACAAGCCTGCTTATGAGTACATGAAGAAATATTCGCCTTACGACAACATCGCGAAGAAGAATTATCCGGCGATGCTCGTTAAGGTTTCAGTGAACGATAGTCAGGTGCCTTACTGGGAAGGCGCCAAGCTCGTGGCCAAGTTGCGCACGATGAAGACCGACAACAACCCACTGCTGTTGAAAGTAAACTTCGGCGCGGGTCATGGCGGCGCTTCCGGACGCTACGATGCGTTGCGCGAGACGGCGTTTGACTACGCGTTCATGCTCTGGCAGATGGGAATTACGGAGTAATGGCTTTTGCCTTGGCAACTATATAGGTCCTATAGTTCCTATAGGACCTATATTAGTTGCGTTTCAACATGATTGGCGCCACCCTGGGGAATTACAAGATCCTCGAGAAGCTCGGTGAGGGCGGACAGGGCACTGTCTATAAAGCCATCGATTCCAAACTCGGACGCACCGTCGTCATCAAAGTTCTCCCCGCGGAACTAACCGCACGCGAAGCAAACCTCAAACGTTTTGAACGCGAAGCGCGCCTC
>DASUPZ010000229.1:0-15339 GCA_036280855.1 Pyrinomonadaceae bacterium
CGAATGCTCAGAAAAGTTCTCCTCCTATCGGCATCGGCTGGCGCGGGACACGTGCGCGCAGCGCAGGCCATCGAAAAGGCTTTCAAAGAGAACGGCGATGGTGACGGCAGGGAAGTGCAGCACCTCGATATTCTCAACTACACAAACAAAGTCTTTCGCCATCTTTACTCGAAAGCCTACATTGATCTCGTCAACAAACTTCCGGAAGTGCCCGGCTGGGTCTACGACAAACTCGACAAACCATGGAAGAACGAACGCCGCAGGCTCGCGCTCGACAAACTCAATACGCGCCCACTCGTCAAACTCCTGCGCGGTTACCAGCCCGATCTGATTGTTTGCACTCACTTCCTGCCCGCCGAGATCGTTTCATGGCTCAAAGCGAAAGAACGTCTTCAGAGCCGGCAGGTGATCATCGTCACCGACTTCGACGTTCATGCGATGTGGCTGGTCCATCATTACGAACATTACTTCGTCGCACTTGACGAAGCGCGTGCTTACCTCGAAGCACTCGGCATTCCTGCTCAGAAAATCACCGTCAGCGGTATCCCGATCGATCCGGTTTTCGCGAAGAAGAAAGACAAGCACGAAATGCGGAAAAAGCACGGCCTGGAACCGGATCGCACGACGATCCTGTTATCAGCCGGCGGATTCGGTGTCGGGTCCGTGGATGCCCTCATCGCTTCGCTCCTTCCGTTGCAGCATCGCGCACAAGTCGTTGCCATCTGTGGCCGGAATGAAGAGCTGAAGACACGTCTGACCAAACTCGCAGCGCGCATGAAGCCGGACTCGACAGTTCTTCTCAAGCCTTTCGGTTACACACAGGAGATGGACGAACTTATGGTCGCGTCGGATGTCGTACTCGGAAAACCCGGCGGTCTCACAACGTCAGAAGCGCTAGCGAAAGGCCTCGTGTTTGTGATCGTGAATCCCATTCCCGGCCAGGAGGAGCGAAATTCAGATCACCTGCTGGAACGGGCAGTTGCCATCCGCTGCAACAACCTGCCGGTATTGTCGTACAAACTGGATCAATTGCTGGCTGATCCACAGCGGTTCTCGTCGATGCAGCGCAACGCGCAAAAAATGGGACGTCCAAACGCGGCAAAAGAGATCGTAGACAGGATTATCGAACTAACCAGATGACGGTGGACGTCAAACGAAAACTGTTGAACCACTTTCTGGCCGCGCTTGCTTATCGCACGCAGAAAGCATTGCGTGGTGCGCCCGAGGGCTTTGGCTCGTTTCGCGTGATGGCGGGCGTGCGTACGCCGGTGGAGCTTGTGCGACACATGACGAGCGTGCTCGGATACGCTCGCACGCACTTCATCGGTGGTCACTACTGGCCCGAACCTCTGGAAACACTGGACGAAGAAATCAAACGCTTTCACGAGACGCTCGGAACGCTGGCCCAGCACCTTCGTGACGGCGATCAGTTATTGGATGGAATGTCAGAAGAGCGTCTGCTGCAGGGGCCCTTTTCAGACGCGATGACACACGCAGGTCAACTGGCGTTGCTGAGGCGTTTAGCCGGCGCGCCCGTGCCGCCTGAGAATTTTATCGTCGCAGCAATCGAAGAAGACCGGCTTGGACCGGATCAACCCGAGCCGGTGAGTCCCGACAAACACTGGCCCGAAGCACCTCCTGGATGGGAACACGGATAACACAGATGAAAAGAAAAACGATCTTACTCGCGCTACTCCTTTCACTCGTGTCGTTTGCGCCCTTTGCGATCGCACAAGAGGATTTTAAACCTATAACAGTTTTTCTCGTTCGTCATGCTGAGAAGGAAGACGAGCCGCGGCAGGATCCGCCGTTGAAGAAAGAAGGCGTGGCGCGTTCCCAAGAGCTCGCCAAACTGCTCGGCGCCGCAGGGATCAAAACAATCATCACTTCCCAGTTGGCCCGGACAAAGCAAACTGCCGAACCACTCGCCACCAAACTTAACTTGACTCCCATTGCGATAAGTCTAAGATCAAACCCAAACAATCCACGGCAGATAGCTGAAGAATCGACAGCCGAAGTTGTCAACAAGATCCTGGAACGGTCGGGCGAAAGCGTGCTTTTGGTCGGCCATAGCAACTCGGTCCCCGACGTGATCAAGATGCTCGGGGGCGACACAGTACCAACGATTGACGAGCGCCACTTTAACAACCTGTTTATCGTGACGGTTTACGCGAAAGGCAAGGCGAAAGTCGTTCACCTGAAGTACGGCGCGGAATAGACCCATTTTGCCGGGCTGTTGCGCGTTACGAAGTGTGAATTGTGTAAATCGTGACAGCCATTGCCGGCATGGTTTGCCGGTGCAGGAGAGTTAAAAATGAAACGTCTGTTCTTTGTATTTCTGCTGTTGGTTCCCGCAGTAGTTTTCGGCCAGCACGGCCACGCCCCGGCTAAAGCTCCAGCTCCCACCGCCGTGTTGGAACCCGGCCTGGGCGACATCAATCACCCGGTTTCAACCAATAATCCCGAAGCACAGAAATTTTTCAACCAGGGATTGGCGTATCTCTACGGCTTCAACCACGAAGAAGCGATCAAGTCGTTCAAACAGGCAGCGCAGCTCGACCCCCAACTGGCCATGGCCTACTGGGGCATTTCGCTCGCACTCGGCTCAAACTACAACGTACAAGCCGACGGCCCGGCGCTTCTCGAGGCTTTTTCAAACTTGCAGAAGGCAATCTCGCTCGCGCCAAAAGCGTCAGAGCACGAACGCGCTTACATCGAGGCTTTGTCGAAGCGCTACTCGTCCGACCTGCAAGTCGATAAACAGAAGCTCGCCGCCGACTACAAGAACGCGATGGGCGCACTTGCTAGGGCTTATCCTGACGATCTCGACGCCGCCACGTTGTATGCGGAAAGCATGATGAACCTGCGTCCGTGGAAACTCTGGACGCATGACGGTCAGCCGGCAGAAGGAACGTTGGAAATCGTTACAGTGCTCGAAGGCGTTCTGCGTCGTAACCCGAACCACACGGGCGCCAATCACTACTACATCCACGCAGTCGAAGCTTCGACTACTGCCGAACGTGCGCTTCCGAGTGCTAATCGTCTCGGAAAGATTGCACCTAAGGCGGGCCACCTGGTTCACATGCCATCGCACATCTACATCCGCACGGGCGACTACGCTGAAGCCGCGCAGTCAAACGTCGACGCGATCGTTGCGGATCGCGAGTACATCCAGAAGACCGGCGCGCAAGGTCTTTACACGATGATGTACTACAACCACAACATCCACTTCCTGGCGGCAGCAAACGCCGTGAAGGGACGTTATGCCGACTCGATCAAAGCTGCGCGCGAGCTCGAAACAAACGTCAGCCCGCATCTCAAAGCGATGCCGATGCTCGAGATGTTCAGGCCGTATCCGATCGTGTCACAAATCAGGTTTGGTCGCTGGGACGACGTGCTTAAAGAACCCAAGCCTGACGCATCGTTGAAGATCACGACCGGGTTCTGGCATTTCGCTCGTGGCAGCGCTTACGCAGCCTCGAAACAAACGTCGCAGGCGGAAGCGGAACTGGCTGCGCTGCGCGCGGTGATCGCGAGCATCCCGAAGGATGCAGCGTTAGGAAACAGCGGCGCGAGCAGCGTCATGAAAGTTGCCGAGCATGCTTTGGAAGGGAAAGTGGCGTACGCGCGTGGTGATAAACAGGCGGCGTTTGCTGCTCTGAACAAAGCCGTCGCGGCCGAGGACGCGACCGGTTACAACGAACCGGCGGATTGGGACTTGCCGGTGCGTGAAGTGCTCGGAGGCTTGTTGCTCGCAAGTGGCGACCACGTGACTGCGGAAAAAGTCTTTCGCGCTGAGATTGAGAAGCACCCTCGCAATGGTCGCGCGTTGTTCGGACTTGCCGAGAGTTTAAAACGTCAGGGCAAGGACATCGCGGCGCGGATGGTCCAAGGGGAGTTTGAAAAGGCGTGGGAGAACGCCGATACGAAACTCACGGTGAATTCGCTTGCCGGTATCGCCGGGAACAATGTGTCGGTTGCGGATGCCGGTTCGGGTGTCGAGTTCTCCAGTGTCAAACTCAAGACTGGTATTCGCATGCACTATGCATATAAAGGTGATCCATCGGGAACTCCGGTGATCCTTTTGCATGGTTACGGTGATTCGTGGTTTTCGTACAGCACCGTGTTGCCTCTGCTGGATAAGAAATACCGGGTTTACATTCCGGACCAGCGTGGTCATGGCCTGTCGGATCAGCCTGCGAACGGGTATGAGCTGCGGCAGTTTGCGGCTGACGCCCTCGCGTTCATGGATGCGATGAATCTGAAGCAGGCGACAATCGTCGGCCACTCGATGGGAAGTTTCATCGCGCAGCACGTCGCGGCGCAGGCACCCGAGCGAGTGACGCGGCTGGTGCTGGTTGGTACGGCAACCTCGATTCGTAACAACGTGGTTGTAGATCTCCAGCGTGAGATCAATGCGTTGACGGATTCCGTACCGGAGAAGTTTGTCCGTGATTTTCAGTCATCGATGTCTTTTGAGCCGTTACCGGAGCAGTTTTTGAACGGCGTGATCAAAGAGAGTATGAAACTGCCCGCGCATGTTTGGCGTGAGGTGATGGCGCAGATGCTTGCGCCTGAAGCCGCGGCTGAGTTGCGCAGGATCAAAGCTCCGACACTGATTATCTGGGGCGACAAGGAAACTATTTTCCCGCGTTCCGAACAGGACCGGCTGGTTTCGGCTCTGCACGACGCGGTGTTGAAGGTCTATCCAAACACAGGACACGTGCCCAACTGGGAACGGCCCGCACAGTTTGCGAAAGACTTGCAGGACTTTATTAATTGAGTTCTCCAAAAAGTACTCGTTCAGAGTTCAAGCTTTAGCTTGTTCTCTGAGCGCAACCTAAAGGTTGAACTCTAAACGTGAGCGTTATGGCTGCACAACGATCCGAACTCGTCAACCTGATCGCCGCGGCAAACAACGTGGCGAGTGAAGCTAAGAGTGTTTTCGGTAGATTATCCGTCGCTCAGCTTAACTGGAAACCGAGTGCGGATCGTTGGAGCGTAGCCCAGTGTTTCGAACATCTGATCACTTCGAATGCCGCGTATTTTCCGGTCGTCGAAGATGTTCTCGCGGGAAAGAAGCGGACGTTCTGGGAACGCATGCCCGTGCTTCCGGGGCTTGCGGGAAAGATGCTGATCAAGGCGCTCGATCCTGCGTCTACTCGAAAGGTCAAAGCGCCGAAGAAGTTTCAACCGGTGCAGAGTGATATTCGTGCGTCTGTGATCGACGACTTCGTCGCGCAACAAGGTCAGATTGTCGAGAAGATGAAGGCGACGGAGAATCTCGATCTGGAGGGAATTATCATCACCTCACCGGTCGCGTCGGTGGTTACTTACAGCTTAATGGACGCTTACCGGATCATCGTGGTGCATGAAAGAAGGCATTTCCAGCAGGCGAAGCGCGTGACGCAGGAAAGCGCATTTCCTACATAAGCCACAAAGAAGCACAAAGGGCCAAAACAAAATAAAAGTGCCTTTTGTGCCTTCTTGTGGCTAATAAAAATAGCGGGTATCTTGCGCGACATGGAAATCAAAAGAATCAACACACCCGATGCTCCGCAAGCCGGCGGACATTATTCGCAAGCGACCGTCTACAACGGTCTCGTATTCGTCGCGGGTCAATTGTCGATCGATCCGGCAACCGGCGAGAAGAAGCTGGGCTCGATCGAAGAACAAACGGAACAAGCGCTCAACAACGTCCACGCAATTCTGAAAGCTGCCGGCAGCGACTGGGACCGCGTGCTTAAGATGAATATCTCCGTGGCGGACATAAACCTGTGGGAAGCCGTAAACAAGGTCTATTCACGAATTCTCGGCGAAAACCGTCCCGCTCGCGCGATCATCCCGTGCGGCAAGCTCCACTACGGTTTTTTGATCGAAATCGAAGCCGTCGCGGCTGCTGGTGATTAGCCGCGGATTCACGCGAATCAACACGGATCAAAGAAACTCTTGTCAAAACCGACTGGTTTTCATAGTGTAAGCACCCATGCAGACCCCCGGTAAACTCATCGTCTTAACCGCCCCCTTAACCGAATCTATCGATCACGCGGGGTATTTCATTCAGATGGCCATGGCCTCACTGCCAATCTGGCTTGAGGGCATCATCAATCGTAAATATCCGAAGTGGCGTGAAGTCGAACATAATCCCGACGGCTCCGCTCGCTACATGCCCGCGGGCGTCAGGCTCGTTGAGAAATCTCTCCTGCGCGTATACAGCAGCGATGACGTCGTGGCTTGTTTCCCGCAGGACTTGCACAAATTCGTCGGACCACGAACGCGTGTAGTCGCCGTCTCAACACACAACCCACTGGGCGTGACGTTCGCCGCCGGCGTTTATACTTCAATCTTTGGTTCGTCGAAGATGCCGATCAACTCGCACTACTCGCGAGAGTTGTTTGCGACGATCAAGGCAAGCCCTTATCGAGACAACTTCAAAGTGATCGTCGGTGGTTCAGGCGGCTGGCAGATCATCCAGACAGACACTTACGAAGAACTGAGCATTGACTGCGTCGTCGAAGGACGCAGCGAATCAACCGACACGCTCGAACTTTTTCGCAAAGCAATCGACGGTGAAGAACTCCCGCGAAGAGTCGAAGTCAAACATCCCCTCGAACGTGAGGCCATACTTTTCCCTGACACGCGCACGACTTTCGGCGTCGTCGAGATGACCACGGGCTGCGGCCGGCGTTGCAAGTTTTGCGTTCCGGATCTAAATCCGCAGATCGATCTTCCGAAAGACAAGATCATGGAAGCGGTGGAAGCAAACGTCAGAAACGGCAACAAGCAGATCTCGCTTGCTACTGAAGACATGTTCATCTGGGGGCAAGTGCATACTGACACGCCGTTTTATTTTCCAAACCGTGAAGCACTTGTCGATCTTTATTCCGACATCGTGAACACGCCGGGCGTCGAGCAGCACGTTTTGAGTCACTGCACGATTGCGCCGGCAGTCGTCGATCCGTTGCTGATCAAGCAATTGTCCGATCTCCTGCTGCCGAAGAGCCCGATACATTTTCCGTATCTGAGCAGTCATCCAGAGAAAAAGGCCCTCGCGCCGTTGATCGGGCTCGAAACCGGTTCCGTGCGCATGGCCAAGCAGATCATGTCGAGCAAAGGCGTACCGTTTTCGATTGAAGACTGGCCAAGTGTCGTGCTCGAAGGCCTGCGTGTTTTGAACGAGAACAACTGGTTCCCCGCGATGACGTTGATCATCGGAAATCCCGGTGAAACGGATCAGGACACAATGGAGACCATCGATCTCGTTTACGAGATGGAGCGGCGCGGGCTGTTTGCATTTCTGATCCCTTCGATCTTTACGCCACTACACGACACTCGCATGGAAAAAGAAGAAGGTGTGACACAAACTCGACAGCTAACTCCGTTACAGTGGCAACTGATGATGAAGTGCTGGAAGATGAACCTGCGGCCCGGTCAGTATAGCTGGTGGGGGCCGATGGCGTGGCGCATCGGATCGTTAGGGTTGTGGCTTTACAAATTGAGAGCCCTGAACGGACCTAACTTCACGTGGCCGTTATTGATGTTCTCGGGCGCTATTTCCGAGAAAAATCTCCAGCGCATGGGCAAGATTTATCGCGGCAAACCGTTGAAGGTGAAGAGCCGCAAGGAATTAATCGCGTCGCTTAAACCGAAAGACTGGCAGTATCTGCGGGCCGACAACGGTGATCTGCCGATGGAATTTCCGGGAGTGCAGCCAAGGGCACAGGAAGCGCGAGCCGGTGTCTAAAGTTACTGCACTTGCATGGTGTGGTATCTTGTTTGGACAACGATGCCCCTGGTAAGGGCCTCTAACGTGCCAAAGAAACACTGCAATACGCCTCGGCGTTAGAAAGGCTTGTCATGCGTCGATATGCTGTTCGAGTTCTTGTCGCAGTTCTAACCTTCGCTCTCGGTGTCGCATTCAGTCTCTTCCTTGGACTGTTCAAGTTTCAGGAATCCAAATCTGAGGATACATTCACTATTTTCAGTAATTGCGGGAGGACTAAGCGCGTCTCCAGGCCCGCATTCCTTAAAGTGGATTCGGAATACGGCGATCCATTGAAGCTTTCCTACCTGGGACCGTCCTCAGACCACGGAATGAAGCTTCTCGTTGAAAATCGAAGGGATCAAACGATCTCGGGCTTCTCGCTCTCCGGTAAGCGGCTTTGGCGCGATCACGGGACCGAAGGTGAAACAGCCTTTAGCTGGAACTCCGACGGCGTGTGGAACTCAAGTGGCGTTCTTCGTCCCGGGGAAACGTTGACGATAAACCTGCCGCGAAACACTGACGGAATCTCGGTGCTCGTCGACGAGGTCACCTTCGAAAGCGGTTTCACCTGGATCAATCCGCGCCTCAAATAGGCGCGGATAACTCGTATCGCATAACCCGACATCTGCCTGCAGCTGGGCCTTCGTGTATTATTTCGCAGATCTAACATCCAGATCTGAAGGCGCAGCTTAATGAAGGACTTAAAACGTTTACTCGAACAGAACCGGGCCTGGGCTGAGAGTATCAAGGCGAGCGATCCGGAGTTTTTCCCCAACCTGGCCAGGCAACAGACACCGAAGTTTCTCTGGATCGGCTGCTCCGATAGTCGTGTGCCTTCAACACAACTGGTCGGAATGGTTCCCGGTGAGTTGTTTGTACATCGGAATGTTGCCAACGTTGTGGTCCACACCGATTTTAATTGCCTTTCAGTGATGCAATACGCGGTGGATGTGCTGAAGGTGGAGCACATCATCGTTTGCGGTCATCATGGGTGTGGTGGCGTCAAAGCCGCGCTGGACAATCCTCAACTCGGCCTTATCGACAACTGGCTGCGGCATGTTCAAGACGTAGTTCACCAGCACCAGGCTTCACTTGCGAAGATCGACGACGAAGATAAACGTCTGGACCGTCTTTGCGAACTGAACGTGATCGAACAAGTCGTCAATGTAGCCCGCACTACGATCGTCCAGGGCGCGTGGGAACGAGGACAGGAGCTCGCAATCCACGGCTGGATCTACGACCTCGAAGACGGGCTTCTGCGTGATCTCGGCGTTTCAATCGACAACGCCGAGGAATTGCCCGCTGCTTACGAGGTAGCGCTCAGCAATGCCGTCTGACATTTAAGTTATGACTCTCACCCGGCGAGTCTTTCTACAAACAGCGGCTGCCTCTTTAGGCATATTACTGGACCGCTCGCCTACGGATCTCGAAAAAGTTTTTGCAGACATTCGTGCGAACCTGCTCGAGATGATCAACGAGGAGCGTGCGGTGGAGAAAGTGCGGCCACTCGCGGTCGATGAGCTGGCGACTCAGGTGGCAACGAAACACGCGATCGAGATGGCGCGTGAAGAGTTTGCCAGTCACTGGGGCCGCGACGGTCTTAAACCTTATCACCGCTACTCTTTCGCAGGTGGAACGGACGCGACCCAGGAGAACGTCTCCGCCGCTGACAGCACGTGGTCCATGAAGGTGGATCAGTTGAAGCAGGACGCTGCGTATTTGCACGTGCGGCTTTACCAGGAGAAGCCTCCGTACGATGGTCATCGCCGGACGATCCTCGCGCCGCAGCATACGCACGTGGGTATCGGGCTCGCCGTCGAGCAGTTACGTCTGCGACTGGTAGAGCTGTTTGTCGCGAAGCACGTTGAAGTCGCGCCGATGAGTCGCGAGGCAAAGCCAGGTGAGGAGATCAGGTTTCGTGGAAAGATTCTGACGCGAGATCACGAGCTGAACAATCTTGAAGTTTTTTATGAGCCGTTGCCGAAGACGCCGGACTTGAGCTGGCTGCGGCAGACTCGTGCGTATGCGTTGCCGCAGGAATCGCGAGTGCTCCGGCCGAGGCTTTTGCCGCCGCTGATGTATGCGGACAAGCGTCCGGGAGTGATTGATGTTTCGCCAAGTGGGAGTTTTAGTACGAAAGTAAGGTTGTTCAGCAGCGAGCCGGGGATTTACACGATCGTGACGTGGATCAGGCACAGTAAAGCCGAGCGAGCATTTGCAGCGACAGAGGTCTGCATCCGCGCGGAGTGATCGTTCAGAGTTCAGCCTTTAGGCTGTCACAAGCTAAAGCTTGAACTCTGAACTGAGTCCTCGCTGGCGTGCAGCCTCAAATAGAAGGATCCCGGCGGCAACCGAAACATTCAAACTCTCCGCTTCACCTTTCATCGGAATCCTCACGCGCCGGTCCGCGTTGATCAATTCTTCATCCGTAAAACCCGTGGACTCCGGTCCCAGCAACAGCGCACACGATCCTGTCCAGTCGATCTCTGTATGCGCCATACTCGCACGTACATCCGCGTAAATCCGCGTCAATCCGCGGCCCTGGCACCATTCGATCATCTCCTCAAACGTTGGCCCACTCCAGATCGGAAGCCTGAACGCAGATCCCATCGCGCCCCGCAGAGACTTCGGCGAAAACGGATCGCTCGTGTTGCGCGTCGTGATTACTCCGGTTGCGCCCGCCGCCTCCGCCGTCCGCAGGATCGCACCAACGTTCACGGGATTATTGATCTGGTGAAGTACGACGATGAGTGGATTGACTCCAGGACTTGCCGCAACGCGCTGCTCCGATGATTCAGGTCTTCGCGCAAGCAGGACAATGCCCTGTGGCGTTTTCGTGTATGAGATCGACTCGAGCAGCTTCTCACTTACTGACGCGACACGCTTCGATACGCCCAGAAGCTCCTCGATTGCCGCGGCTGCCCGCTCTTTTCGTAACAGCTCTTCCGAAACGATCACCGCCTCGATCTCGAGATTCGAGCGACGCGCCTCTTCACACAAACGCAGACCTTCCACGAAGATCAATTCCTCGATCTTTCCGTCGCGCACAGCACGCGCCTGCCGAAGAACGGAATTGTCACGGCTGGTGATCTTTATCAAACTACGATCTCCGCCCAGATGGGCCAATGGTCCGACACGCTCAAGAGAAGCCGCGCCACGCCCCAGCGTTCGATCCTCACTCCGCGTGTAAAGATCCAGTCAGCATGCATCCTGAGACCTGCGCCGCGCCACGTCGCCGTCCCTGTCTGGTACGGCGTCGTGTAACCACGCGATTCCAGAAATCCACGCGTCTCGAGACACTTCTGTTTCGACAACGTGTTGAAGTCGCCGAGGATGATCACAGGGATCGTGCTCGACTCAGCCTGCGCTGCGATTACTTCGAGCTGGGCCAGTTGACCATCACTCGCAGCGTGCGGATCTACGTGCGCGTTGAAGAGCCGGACCTGGGTTGGACCAACGGAGATCGTTGCGGCCATTGCGAGACGAGGACGCCAGGGACATTCATGCCACGGCAGATCGATGCGGCTCACATCGTCGAGGGGCAAGCGGCTCAGCAGCGCGACGCCTGTATCGCCGTTGTCATTCAGATCAATAGGCTCTTCAAAGTCCAGCCACCATTGCCGCTTCACGGGCGCAACGCCACGAGGAATTCCGGCAGGTGCATGGACCCACTGCATGTCCATCTCTGCGGCGAGTTCCTTCGCAACATGATGGCCGCCTGTGCGTGCGGTCCCTTTGTCGGCTTCCTGCAACGCGAGCAAATCGACTGGCGGAAGTAATCTGCCGTCTGTGAACGCCCGGGCCGCCGCGGAGATCAATCGACCCACGTGTTCCGGCCGACGCGCCAGGTTCATCAATCCGATTTTGCGACGCAGGCCGCCCGAGATCAGATAAGGGCCGCGCGCATAGCGGATGTTGTATGATGCGATGACGAGCTTGTTACTTTTGGAAGGTGGACGGTGATTTGAGTTTTCCCCAAACTCGAGTTTTTCAGAGTCCGAAAGAGGGGGAATCGCTGTAGACATGCGGCTAATATAGTATGAGTCACTCAGTTATCGCAGTTGTTGACGACATGTTTTTTGCGTCGAAGATCCGCGCGACCGCAGAAGCGTCAGGCGTCGAGATCAGTTTTGCGCGGAGTAAAGAGGCGGTGATTGAAAAGGTCCGGCAGATAAAGCCGGCGTTGATTGTGATTGATTTGCACAATCAAAAGGTCGATCCGGTAGATCTGGCCGCGGATTTGAAGGCCGATGAGCAAACGGCCGAAGTTCCTCTCGTGGGGTTCTTCTCACACGTTCATACGGATCTGCAAAAGAATGCCCTCGCGGCGGGTTTCGATCACGTTCTGCCGCGCTCCGTGTTCTCGCGAGATCTGCCGCAGATCCTGGGCGCGCCTACAACGTTGCGGCGGCCGGAGAAATAACCTCGTGAATCGAACGGACTTCGCTCACCAGTTCCTCATACTGGTCCAACGTCAACGCTTGTGCGCCGTCTGAAAGTGCGTGTTCGGGTTGATCGTGAACTTCGATGATCAATCCATCCGCGCCAACGGCGACTCCTGCACGCGCAAGAGGCGTCACCATGTAGTTTTTTCCCGTGCCATGCGAAGGATCCACAATCACCGGCAAGTGTGAAATACGTCTGACTGCGGGAATCGCCGCCAGGTCCATCGTGTTTCGCGTGTGCTGCGCGAATGTGCGAATGCCGCGTTCGCAAAGAATGATCTGGTAATTGCCTTCGGCCATGACGTACTCGGCGGCGAGCAGCCATTCGTCGAGCGTTGCAGACAAACCGCGCTTGAGCAACACAGGTATCCGTGCTTTGCCCGCGCGCCGCAGGAGAGAAAAGTTCTGCATGTTGCGCGCGCCGATCTGGATCACGTCGCCGTAATGCTCGACGAGATCGATACCTGCTTCGTCGAGTGCTTCGGTGACGATCTTCAGTCCGTAAGCTTCGCGAATGTCCGCGAGAATCCTCAAGCCCTCTTCGCCAAGGCCCTGAAACGCGTAGGGCGAAGTTCTTGGTTTGTAGGCGCCACCACGAAAGAACCGTGCACCACTTCGTCTGACAGCTTCGGCGATTGCAAACGCCTGTGCGCGACTCTCGATCGCGCACGGCCCGGCGATAATCGCGAGTTCGTCACCGCCGATCGTCGCATCGCCAACGCGCACGATCGTTTTCTCAGGCCGCAGATCGAGCGTGATAAGTTTATAAGGCTTACTGACGCGAATGGCTTCAGCAACACCGGCAAGGTTCTCGAAGTGGGAAGGATCGACGGCGCCCTGGTTGCCGGTGATGCCGATGGCAGTGCGAGTCGCGCCCGGCATCGGATGGCCCTTGAAGCCTAGCTCTTCGATGACGCGGAGGACAGACTCGACCTGGCTATCAGTCGCGTCGTGTTTCATTACGATTAACATGGTGGTTTTATAACCTCACACTTCCGAGATTTACATCTGCTCCGGGACGTTGATTCCGAGTATGGCCAGGGCCGTGGTCAATTGAGTTCTGATGACTTTCGTCACCGCGATCAGCACCGCGCGGCGTACCTCGTCGGGCTCGGTAAGTATCCGGTGGTCGTGATAGAAACGACTGAACGCCCGGGCAAGAGCGAAGGTGTACTTCGCAAGATTAGCAGGTTCGGCGGAATTGCGACACTGCAAGATGACCTCGTCGAGTTGCTGCGACAACATCAGCAGCGACCAGATTTCGGTGCCGCTTTCGCCTGATAAAACTTCAGTGATTCTCGCCTGCAATGAGCTATCACCACCTGCTGTTTCCATTAACGAATCAGCCGCCGCAACGGTTTCACTACCGAGCTTGCGAAAGATCGAATTGGTTCGCACGGCTGCGTACTGGCAATACGGCCCGGTCTCGCCTTCAAACGAAAGCGCTTCCTTGAAATCGAATGCGATGACTGTGTTGCGCGTAAACTTCAACAGGAAATATCGCAGCGCAGCGACAGCAACTTCGTGGGCCGTCGCCTTTTTGTCGGCTTCGGAAAGGTCAGGGTTTCGTTTCTCGACTTCGGTGAGCGCGCCGGCTTCGAGTTGATTGATCAGATCGTCTGCCTTGACGCCGAGCCCCTTACGACCGCTCATCTCGATGTAAGGCCGCGCGCGATCCTCTTCGCTGAGCTCGATGCCGAGTTCTTCACACGCCGCGGGTGAGAGGGCCACCATCTCGTAGCTGAAGTGAACGCTTGCCTCTTCACCGATCTCGGGAACTACAGCGGCAACACCACGCGCTACGATTTCCTGCGGGTACGACTGGCGCGAGTCGATCACGTTGTAGACAGTCACGCCGCCGCCGAAGTTTGGACGGTCGGCTTGCCCGGTTTCAGTGGTTGTAACCCAGAGATCGTGACCGTCGTCGTAAGTCCGGAAGATCTTGTAGTTGAAGTCCAGACCAAGCTTGCCGAGTTTCCAGAGTTGATAAGCGATGTCTTTTCCGGTGTAGGTAACGGTGCCGTTTGACCGGACGATGATCTTGTCTGACTCGTGTTCGTCAGTGCCGGTGTGCGACTCAAAGGGCATCACCCAGCAGCCCGCGTGACGTCCCTCAGTTTCATAACGGATGACGCCTTTGCTCTTCATCAGCTCGAAGGCGCGTTCCCAGAAGTGCAGGTGCAGAATGTCTGACTCGCGTGCGAGTAGATCGTAACGAATGCCGAGACGCTCCATCGTGTCGATGATGCACTCTACGTTTCGCGTCGCTACGTAGTCCGCGAGTTCCGCCGTTGGGCCTGCCCCCTCTTCGAGAGCGTGCAGCACCTCGTTCCGCAGCTTCAACTTGTCAGGATTCGGATCGCTGCCGGCATTGCCATCGCGATAGAAGAGACCGACTTTTGTGTATAGGTCCCAGCAGTAGTAATCGAACGTGTATTCTTTGGTGAGTGAAGCGTCGAGAGCTTTGATCTGGTCCAGGTCCATCTTCTCGATGTGCAGAAAGCCGACGACGACGTCTGCAACCTGGACGCCCGTGTTATCGATATAGTTTTGAACTTCAATCCGATCGCCCGCGGCTTTGAGAATACGGAAAAACGTATCGCCGAGCACGGCGTTGCGAACGTGTCCGATGTGCGCGGCTTTGTTTGGGTTGATGCTCGTGTGCTCGACCATCTTCTTCGGCTGATCGAGATCGGAGGTTTGTTTTCGAGCGGGAGCAGCAAAGAGGTTCAGCAGCTTTGCGCGATCGAGAAAGACGTTGATGTAACCCGCGCCGGCGATCTCCACTCGTGAGACTTCGTCGATGTCTTCGAGCTGGGGTTTGAGTTTTTCTGCGATGGCGCGGGGCGCTTGTTTCTCGCCCGTGGCCTGCTTGATCAGTTTGGCCAGTTCGAAAGAGACGGGGAAGGCAAGATCGCCGAGTTCAGCGCGCGGCGGCGTTTCGACGCTGAACTGTTGGGGCTCGACACCAAAGATCTCGCGCGCCGCCGAGCGAATCCGGTCTTTTAGTTTCTGTTGGAGTTCGGTCAGGGTCATAACAAAAGCGCAGAGTATAGCAAATGTGCCCTTGGAGTGCGGCGGCCTGGCGCCGCTTTGGTTTCGATCACGCCTCATCGATAACAAAGCGGC
>DASUPZ010000230.1:0-4110 GCA_036280855.1 Pyrinomonadaceae bacterium
CGAGAAGTCGAGGATGTTATCGATCATCTTGTTCAAACGCAGGCTTTCATGCCGGATGATCCCGTAGTACTCCCTCTTCTTCTCTTCACTCTTAACGCGACCAAGCTCGAGGATTTCAGCAAACAGGCTGAGTAACGAGAGGGGGGTTTTTAATTCATGCGAGACATTTGAGACGAAATTTGATTTCGCCTGGGCCAGACGTGCTTCGCGGTCGGTGGCCCGAATCGTAAGGGCCATGCCGCCGAATAAAAACAGCAGTACGAGGACAGTTGCACCCGCACTATGCAGAAAACTGTTGCGCGCGAGTTCATCGAGATTTGTATTCTTGAGGGTGAAGCCTGCTTTCCAATTGGAGAACGGACGATCGAAGTTGCTTTCGAGAAAGTATCCGCTTTGAGCCGCTGCGTTTGAATAAAGTATGCGCTGGTTCTCGTCGCTAATCGTAAACGCGATGGCTGATGAGGCAGCAGTCTCTCCATGATATGTACTTAAAATCTTTCCTATGCTGCCGGCGATCAAGTCGTCCCTGACAAAACGTTCGTTTAATAACACACCCGCAAAACCGCCTGGCAAATCCTTCAACGGGTAAAACAGATATGCTCCCTCTCGTGGGCCCGGCCCGCATGCCGGACAGGAGTGATGGACGAATAAATACTTGCGATCACCGTCAAGAAAACTCTGGGCCAACCGCGCTTTGTCGAATACAGAGAGAATGCCAAACGGCGTATGCTGACCGCCGGCGTAGCCGAAAACAAAAGTCTCTTCGATCTCAGGATGAGAACGTTTTACATCTGCGAAATATTTTTCCAGCTCTTCCGCGGCTCCCGCGGACGAAAGATTCATGCTTCCGATCGGAGCCAGCGTTTGAGCGGCGATGGTTTCCAGACGCCGTTTCATTTGCTGCTCGATAATCGTTAGCCCCTGTCGAAGGTTGTCTTTGAATGCGCCTTTGGTTTTGTCCTGGAGTTCGACGAGCGAGCGGTATTGCATGTAAGTCAACACGAGGACGGGAAGTAACACTCCTACTGAGGCCACTATCGTCAACTTCTTTCGCAGCGATAGTTTCTCAATCGCATTTCGGAACATACTCCGCGAGAGCATACCTGCAGATTCTACAGAAGTTGCCATCGTTCGTATCGGAATTGTAAAAAGTTGTAACGGCCAAATACGACCAATCTAGAAAGGGTCGTAATTCACGCGTACTCCGGTCGTGAATCCCGTCGTTCCCGATCGCGTTACTTTTGGACAGCCGCCGATCGAGATTTCGCGCAGGCGGGGCAGGGTGGTGAGAAAGGGAATGCCTGCATCGGTGATGAATTTGCAGCCTTCGAAGGAGATTTCTTCAAGCGATTTAATCCGGCTCAACATCTCCAGGCTCGCATCTGTGATCAACGTATAACCCGCGTGATACTTCCTGAGGTTTGGCAGAGCTGTAATATGACTCGTCGCGACGTCTGTCGTGTCGCGGCAGTACATCAGAGTCAACGACTCCAGTTGTTCGCTGCGGCCGATGTGACGAAAACCATCATCGCCGACCTCCATCGGTACCAGTTCTTTCAGAGCAGGGAAGCCGGGCAAACTCGCGAGCGCGGCATCATCGACAAACTTGCAACTCACAGCCAGGCCTTTCAACGCAGGCATTCGCGAGAGACTAACAAAGCCTGGTCCTTTCAGGTTCGGACACTCCCGCCCCCAGATGTATTCGATTGTTTGTGATTGACTTAGAAGTCTAAAACCTTCGTCAGTAGCAACGGCGCCCTGGCCCATCAACATGCGAAGCTTTGGCAGTGCCGCGATGTGGCGCATCGCGTCGTCGTCACAGAGTGCATCCTGACAACCCAGGTAAGCCAGGTTGGATAAACCGTCGAGACATTGAAGATCATCACCACGCAAATGCGTCGTGTGCCAGAAGAAACTCAAACCAACAAGACCGTCGAGTCCACGCAGGTTGTTCAGCCCTTGCCGGGTGAATGGACCGTCGATTAGCAGATTGGTGGGCTCCGCAGCAAACGACATCAATCCAAATGCAGGTTCTTCTGCCTGCTGCATCTTGAAAGCGGGAAACTGTTGCAGCAACGCGAGGCCGTCGTCGGTTACGTTTCGTCCGGTCTTGAAGCGACGCAGTTTCGGTTTTCCTGCAAGTGCGGCAATCGCACCATCGCCCACGTTGCAGCCCAACAGGTCAACTTCCTCCAGTTGGTCGCAATACTTCAGATTTGCGATCCCCGCGTCGGTGATGTTGGCTTGCCAGAACATCTGGAATAGACGCAGTTCGCGCAGTTGCGCCAGCGCTTCGAGACCACGATCCGTGATCTGACCGCCCATGATCAACTCTCGCAATTGCGGCATACGAGCGAGATAGCCGAGCCCTTTGTCCGTCAGACGTTTTGAGCCATCGAGATTAAGCGACGTGATCTGATCCAGTTGCGAAATGATCTCGAGATCTTCATCGCCGATCAGACTGCCTGAGCTGATGCGGCTAAGCCCCAGCTCCCTGATCACCGCACAGAGGTCCTCCCAATCTTTAGTCGACATCGGCTGACGCGGCTCGATGCTGTTGCTGGTCCAATCGATGCGGTAGAAAGGCGGTTTCGTGCTCAAGACGAACGGCGCCGAACGTGGATCGCTCGCGGGTTCGTTACTCAGCCGCACTAACTCATCCCAGTCTTTAAAGCCGTAGAGTTGCGCGACCACAAGTTGCGCGTCATCCAACGTAAAGTTGTTTATACGCCGTTGAGTGTCAGGTACATTGAAAAGCTTATCGCGGATGAAGTCGCGAATCTGTTGGATGTTGATCGAGCTATGAAAAACATCGTTGAGGCGCGTGGCCGCTGCGGCGTCGGCCGAGTTGTAGACAGCCACAAGGTCTTCTGCGATCGCGTCCGCTCGTGAATTATCCATTTTCATCCGCGTTCATCTGTGTACCGGTTTTGTGACTGGCAGCAGGATGTGTGACGCCTGCCGTCCGGAGCGATAGATTCGTTGCGTGGCTTTCTGAAAATCCGAGTCATTCGCGTTGTAAATGTTCGGCACGAACTTCTGCGGATTGCGATCGATTACCGGAAACCACGTGCTCTGAACCTGGACCATGATCCGGTGTCCTTTCAAAAATACGTGGTCGTTTGCCGGAAAAGCAATCTCGTATGGAAGCACCGCGCCGGACGCGATTGGCTGCGGTTTTTCAAAACTGCTCCGGTACCGCCCGCGCACCACGTCACCGGCAATCATTAACTGGTAACCACCCATCGTCGGGTCAGCTTCGTACTTCTCCGGATAAACGTCGATCAGCTTCACGATCCAGTCAGAATCAGTGCCCGTAGTTGAGGCAAACAGTTTCGCGATGATCTTGCCGGAGACGATCACGTCTTCTGTCAGTGGTTCCGTCGACCACGTTAGCACGTCGGGACGATGATGCACGAAGCGCTGATCTTCAACCAGCCACGTGGACCAACCAACTCTCAGCGTAATCGGCCGGTGACGATACGGGACGGGGTTCGCCGGATCGGAAATGTAGCTGTCGAATGCATCTGCGCCGTCCGGCGGTGGCGTAAACGACAGTTTTCCGTCAGGGTGGAAGTAGAGTTCGCGTGATGTCGCAGACTTCGGCGGCCACGTATCGTGCCGTTCCCACTTGTTCACGCCGGTTCTGAACGTCAAGGCTTCCGGAAGATCATGACTGCCTTTGCCCTTCAAGTGATGCGCCAGAAAACGCGCGAGTACGTTCTCGCGATAGTAGACGGAGGTTTTACTCCCGAAATCGATGCGACCGAGTTTCTGTCCATCGCTTCTCGACCAGCCACCGTGGTTCCATGGACCAACCACGAGGAAATTCTGGTTCGCCTTATCATGTCGTTCCAGTAGTTCGTAGATCTTGATCGGACCATAGAAATCTTCCTGGTCCCACCAGCCGGCAACGTTCAGAATCGGCACCGTCACGCGATTCAACCACGGCTCGAAACCCTGCCGTTTCCAGAACGCGTCGTAGTCAGGATGATTCACAAAGTCGTTCCACGTCGGCAGCTTGTTGTGCACTAACTTCGCATTCACGTTCGCCAGCGAACCGAGACGGAGATACCACTCGTACGTGTCGTAACGATCGATGATCGCCGC
>DASUPZ010000231.1:0-5481 GCA_036280855.1 Pyrinomonadaceae bacterium
ACTTGTCGTTTCCAGCCGCGAGTTTGATCGCCCTCGTATCAATGTATTCAATCAACGAGCGTACTTCGAATTCGAGGACTTCGAGGAGCGAGAGGCTCTCGAGGAGCGTGTCGAGCTTTTGGAGATTGTTCTCGATGCGCGCGAGCCAGTCGAAAAATCGCAGCATCTCGCGGAGGATAATGTGTGATATTTCGCTCAGTGCGGGATCGGTAATTTCGGTGCTGATGGAACGGATTTCTCGTTGAAGATTTGCCCGAACTTCTCTTTGGACCTGAGTCTGTGGATCGAGGAGAACTGCGTCGCACAACAGAGGCAACTGAGGCTCAGGGTCTTGGATGATATAGGCGAGGGACGTGGACATGGGGGAACCTCCGTTCCCCCGCACGGCAATGCCCGTGCCATCTTATCCGTGGTAATCCGCGTTTAGAGGTTTTGTCAGCGTTATCCGTGTTACAGGTTTGCGAGGATGAAGTCAGTCATCATCTGTCGCATGTGCTTCAGCAACAGCGGATCCGTCACGCCGTGCCGCGACTTCGGATACAACATCAACTCAAACTGCTTCCCCGCCTTCTGCAACTCGTAAACAAACTGCATCGTGTTCTGCATGTGTACGTTGTCGTCAATCGCGCCGTGAATCAGCATCAACTTCCCGTGCAGGTTCTTCGCCGCATGCACCGGTGAGCTCTTCTTGTAACCTTCGGGGTTGTTCTGCGGCGTCCCCATGTAACGCTCGGTGTAGATGCTGTCGTAGTCGCGCCAGTCAGTCACGCTGCCGCCCGCGATGCCGATCTTGAACGACTGGCTGTGCGTCAACGCATAGCTCGTCATGAAACCACCATAACTCCATCCCCAGATCCCGATTCGCGATCCGTCGATGTAAGGCTGGCTCTTCAGCCACGTGAGACCATCCTCGATGTCGCGCAGCTCGAGTTCGCCGAAGTTCCTGTACACGGGCCACGTAGATTCGAGACCTTTGCCGCTCGCCGTGCGATTGTCGCAGACCCAGATGATGTAACCTTTCTGGGCCAGCATCTGGTGCCACATGTAAGTTTGCGAGCCCCACGCGTTTCGCACCTGGGGCGCGTGTGGTCCACCGTAAGTAAAACTCATCACCGGATATTTCTTGCGCGCATCGAAGTCGGGCGGCTTGATCATCATGGCTTCCATCACAAAGCCGTCGCGAGTTTTGACCTGCAACAACTCCGCCGTGCCGAGCTTGTACTGCTTCAACGCGTCGACTTTGTTTTCACTGATCACGCGCACGAGTTTGCCGCCGGCTTCGTACAGCCGGATTTGCGACGGCGTGTTGAGGTCGCTCCACACGTCGATGTAGTAGTCGTGTCCCGGACTGACGTCGACGCGGTGTGTGCCTTCAGTCGTCGTCAGACGTGTGAGACCGGTGCCGTCGAGCTTGATGCGATAAGCATGCGGTGCGATGTGACTATGTGCAGTTCCGGTGAAGTAGATGAAACTGTTCTGCTCGTCAACGCCCTGGATCGAACGCACTTCCCACTTGCCGTTGGTGACCTGTTTCAACAGTTTTCCATCGGCGGAATAGTGATAGAGATGTTCCCAGCCGTCGCGCTCGCTGGGCCAGAGAAACGATCCGTCTTTTAACCAGATCGGGTTCCCGTTGATCCCGACCCACGCTTTCGAAGTCTCGTGAATGATCGTCGTCGTTTTTCCATCACGAGCATCCGCGAAGTTGAGGTCGAGAAAAGTCTGTTCACGGTTCTGCGCCTGGTAGACGACTTTCTTGCTGTCGGGTGTCCACGCAACGCGCGAGATCAACAGATCTTCCGGCTGATATTTAAAGGTATCGATCCAGCGAATATCACCACCCGCAGCGTTGACCACGCCTAACTTCACGTGCGGATTCGGAGCCCCGGCTTTCGGATAAGGCGTAACTTCGACGTTCTGGTAAAGAGGAATGTGATCTACAACCGTAAACTCGGGCACCGGATTCTCGTCGAACCGCAGGAACGCGATAGTGGTTGAATCAGGGCTCCACCAATACGCGCTGAAGTCTCCGCGTCCGTAAAGTTCTTCCTGGTACACCCAGTCCAAACGCCCGTTCAGAATCTTTGGACCACCGTCGCGAGTGAGGGCGCGCTCGCGCCGCTGCATGCCGAGATCCTCGACGTAGAGATTGTTTTCACGCACGAAAGCGATCATGCGCCCGTCAGGACTAAAACCTTCCCCGACTTCCTCTTCCGGATTACTCGTCAAACGAATCGCACGATCGCTGCCAAACTCGTAGTAGAAAAGATCGTTGGACCAGTTGATCAGAACGGCAGTTTCCGCGGGGTTGAGATCGTAATTACCTCGATTCGCAAGTTGGCGCGCATTTTCCGCACTTACACCGGGAAGAGCAGCAAACGCGGCTTGCATTTTCGCGGTGTCAAAGAACGGAGTTACCTCGCCCGTCGCCGCATTCACCTTCTGCAATCGCGGCACGTCGCGTCGCGAGGCCTCGTTGGTGATGAGATAGTGCTTACCATCTTTTAGCCAGCGGACGCTGGGCGTGGATCCGTTGAAGCTGACGCGTTTAACCGGATCGAAAATGTCGTCGATGGTGAGGAGTTTTTGCTGAGCAGCAACAGGCACAGCAGACGCGACCAGCAACAGAGCACACAAAAAGTTAATCAGCAGGGTTTCTCTTCGTCTCATAAATGTCATTACGAACGGATGTTGAAATGCAGGAGAGTCTGGGAGCGGAGGCGCTCCCAGATCATAGCCGAAAGCTCAGACGCCGGGCATGGCCCTCTTCAGCGGTTTCAGAATCAGGAACAGGAGCAGTCCCACGGCCGCGCACATAACAGCAACCACAAAGAAGAATTTCGAGTGGGTCCAATCGGTCCACTTAACACCAATCGTACCTACCAGGTAATTACCGGTTGCCGTTGCTGCAAACCATCCGCCCATCATCAGCCCTCGCATGCGAATCGGAGCAACTTTGGACACCAGCGACAGGCCCATTGGCGACAACATTAACTCGCCCAGGGTGATCACCCCATACGCGGTAATCAACCACCAGGGCGAGACTCTTCCTGTATTTCCGCCTGAGACCGCAGCCTGATACATGATCATGTACGCGGCAGCCACCAGCAACATGCCGATTCCCATCTTCGCGGGAGTTGAAGGTTCCTTGCCTTTTTTATCCAGCCAACCCCAGAACCAGATGAGCGGGAACGTCAAAACAATCACGAAGAACGGGTTGATTGCGTTTGAGATAACACCGGAAACGTCACTGCCGTCGATCAAGCCGAGCGTGAAGATTCCAATAATTACGGGCACCACGGCTGATGCGCCCCAATCCGTGTTGTCATTGGCCCAGTAAGTCCACGTCGCGCCATTCTGGTGGAAAGCCATCCAGAAAACGACGACGATCGCAAATACCACGATCAGCGCTATCACGCGTCTCTTGTCGGAAATCATATCCATTGCAGAAGCGCGCGCCGCGTTCTCCTTCGCAAACATTCCTCCGGCGGTCGTCGCGCCGTGAGAGTGAGAGGGGTCAGGCTCAATCGGAGGCGCGTCTTCAGTAACGAGCGCCGCCTTGGCGTCTCTACCGCCGGGGCGGATGTCAGCCATCTCCACGTGTCGTTTGAACAGGATCAGAGTCAAAACAGAAACGACCATTCCGCCCGCAGCAACTGCGAACGCAGGATGGTAGCCGACCTTCTGCTTGACGACTTCCATCACGATCGGAGCGATGAACGCGCCGACGTTGATACCCATGTAGAAGATGTTGTAAGCCCGATCCTTGAGGTGACTGCCCTCCGGGTACAACTTCCCAACCATCGCCGAGACGTTCGGTTTGAAGAAGCCGTTTCCAATGACGAGACAAACGAGGGCGAGATACATCACCCAAACGATCGGAAACGAAAGCAACAGGTGACCGGCCATAAAGAAAAAGCCGCCGATCAAGACCGAGCGGCGATAGCCGAGCTTCATATCGGCAATGATGCCGCCGACGAGTGGACTGAAATAAACCGCTGCCAGGTACAACGCATAAAGCCGCGTTGCGTCATCTCGAGCCCAGCCGAAGCCGTCCGTACGATCCTGTAAGTAGAGTGTAAATAGGGCCAACATCGAGTAGAAGCTGAAACGCTCCCACATCTCGGTGGCGAACAAGACATAAAGCCCTTTCGGGTGTGTCCGTTCTCCACTCACGGCCTGACCACTAATGCTGTCGGCATATGCCATAACAACAACTCCTTATATTTAGTTTTGAACTGCTTCGGTCTGGGGAAAGCTGGGTAGATGTGAGCATTCAGCCAAAATGTGAGGAAGACTGTCAAGCCGCGGATGCGCGGATCTGTGTAAATCGATTTTCACAGATCCGCGTTATCGGTGTTTAGTTGGCCGCGATTGGGCCGGGTACCGGGTGGTAGTTCTTGCCGTAGCGATGCGAAATAATCTTCACGTAGTTGCGCGTCTCGTTATAAGGCGGTATGCCGTCGTACTTGTCAACGGAGCCTTCGCCCGCGTTGTAACCCGCGAGCGCGAGTGAAACATTGCCCTCAAACCGCTTCAACAGCCAGCTCAAATACTTCGTTCCCGCTTCGATGTTCTCCGCGGCGTCGTATGGATCATCACATCCAAAACGCTTTGCGGTCGCGGGCATCAATTGCATCAATCCCTGGGCGCCGGCGTGTGACTTCGCCTGAAGTTTGTACTTCGACTCCTGCCAGATCACCGCGTGAAGAAACCGCGGATCGATACCATGATTCAGACCAGCCTTGTAGATGATCAGGTCCAACTCCTTATCGCCGGAGGTTGGAATGTCGCCTGGTATTTCGAAAACTGGTTTCGGACTGGCAATCGCTTCAGGCGCGAGGGCGCGGCTGAATAAAAAGCCTGTCAGGTTAGTAAACAGGAACAAGGAAATGATTGCGAATGGCGCAAATTTCAACGAACGAAAATGGGGCAACCGACGGGGAAACTTCATCCAGTAAAATCTCCAATTTCATAATTTCCTCACAGCAAAGCTGCAATCAAACACCGCCGACTCTGATGGACAAAGTACAGTCCCGGTTGCCCTTTTCTTAAATTTTTATGCCCGTAAGTTGTTGAAAATGTTGTACTTAATCGCTCCACTCAGATCGGTCGAAATGAAGGCACAGTCATGCTGACACAAGAAACGAAACACTTTTGGAGGCTAACTAAAATGGAACTGCAACAGGCGATTATGGCAAACCAAAACGTACTTTGGTCCTTTACTGACTACTGGGGGTACAACAATGCCGACTTCGTGGACGAATTGCGTGGTGGTTTTCCCGAACAGTTCTCGCGTTGATAGCAAGAAGGGTCCAAACACACGCGAGGTTTGAATGGACCATCGCACGTCGTAAGGCCCGTCTTGTACTACGAGACTAGTGAAGGAGAAAACGCAATGCCTAAAACTTTCTTACCAGTGTACGCGCAGGGTGACCCGGGCAATGGTATTGGTGGCTACGATCTCAAGTCGGCAGCCGA
>DASUPZ010000232.1:0-3442 GCA_036280855.1 Pyrinomonadaceae bacterium
GCTACTAGTTTGTCGAGTTCACTGAAATCGATCGCAGGAGGCGAGCTCACCGGTTTCCCGCCGGGTTTGGCGACGGACTGTGTAACAAAAACAGCAAAGCACAACACGATCGTGTAGCAGGCGTAAGCGATTTGTTTCATCTTGGGTTTAGTCTCCTGACGGATTTTGGGCGCTGCTAATACGCGCAGACGGGGAACAGGGTTCTTGGATGAGTCTTCAATAAAATGGATGTCGAGCGCTAATTACTTGCGCGATTGGCGTGTCAGTTCATCGCGAAATGCTTTTTCGGTTCGTTCCACATAAAGGCGATACCCATCCGGATCGATAAACGGGTTGCTTTTTTCACCTGCTTCCAGTCGCTTCAGCTTTTGCAGCATGAAGTAGGATGACGGCGCAAGAAAAACGTCGCAAGGCAAACTCCGCAGCACGCGAAACGCCCGCTCGTAATCCTGCACGATTGTCGGATATTTCTCGTTACCAACCAGCTTGTAACCAGGCACCGAGCTGCTGCTCACAAATACAACGTCATACTCCTTCGCGCCGTCCTTAACTTTCGTGGTCCAGGTGGTTGCGCCTTTTGTATGACCTGGCGTGAAGTGAGCAGTCAATACAACGCCGTCGAGTTCGATCCTATCGCCGTCATCGATGAGTTTGTCTGCGGTGACGGGTTGAAATGCAAAGCGATCACCCCAGGCAAAGTCGTTCCTTCCGCCGCGCGCCAGGAGTTCTGCATCGCTGCGGCTTGCGACCAGTGTGGCCTTGGTCAACTGCTTCAGCGAAGCGAAACCTCCGGCATGATCGTAGTGCGCGTGACTGTTGATTAGAATCTTGATGTCTTCGAAGCGGTAGCCAAGCTGGGCCACGTTTTTCTGGATGTGAGGGACGGTTTCATTAAATCCACTGTCCAGAAGGATGTGCCCCTTCGGCGTGACGATTAGAAACGAACTAACCTCCTTCGCGCCGACATAGTAAACATTGCCGATCACGCGATGTGGCTTGACCGGCTCGTTCCACGATCGACTCTCCTCGTCGTTTATCTGTGCATATGCAGGCGCGCAGCACAACAACAGGCAGAAGAAGATAATGGTCTTCATGTGGACAGGATTAACAGAATTTTCCATCACGGACAAGATATGTAAATCGGGTTAATCATGTAATCCTGTCTAACTCGATAGGTCCGCCTTAACGCCTCACTGGTGCGGCGACGTACCACACGTTGTCAAAAGGATCTTTTACCCAGGCCGTGCGGTCGCCGTAGGGTTGATCGGCCGGCGCCAGCATTGAAGTGCCCCCAGCCTTCAAGGCCTGTTCATAGGTCGCGTCAACGTCGTCCACGTAGAGATATATCGCGGTTGGGAGGGGTTGCTCCGGATAACGCGCTTCGCCGAGTTCGATCACGGAGTTTCCGATCTGCACCTTTGCGTGCAGGATCATATCGCCTTCTGCATGCCGCATCAGTTCTTTCCCACCAAACGCGTTGGTAACAAAGTCGATGAAACGCTGTGCGCCGATCGGATGGAAATAGACCGTAACTGTGTGCAGATCTTTTGCGATCGTTCCCAGCGGCACAAACGGCGTTGCGATGTACCATCGATTTCCGTGAACGTCTTCAACTCCACCCGAACGCTCACCATACGGCTGATCCGAAACCGGCATTAAAGATTTCCCACCGGCTTGTATCGCACGTTCATACTTCTGATCGACATCAGGCACGTAGAGATGAATCGCCGTAGGCATCGGCTCAATGTGTTCGGCGCCACCGATCATTACAATTGAATCGCCTATTGATACCTCCGCATGCATTCCGCCCGCTGAACCGGTCGCGCGGAAATGCTCGATCGCATCAAAGGATTGAGTAACAAAGTCGATAAGTTCGGCTGGTCGATGAACGGTGATGTATGGCGTCACTGCACGACGGTTTTCGACCCTCATCCCGGGCTCTTTCACGTAAGAATCTTTCGTCGTTTCTGTTTGTTGTGTCGGACTACTCATGGAATCTCTCCTTATCAACTGCTGCTGAAGTTCAGCCTTGAACGACTCGCGAGGTAGACCAACGAGATCCCGCGCGACTCCCGCGAGCGTAGACAATTCCTCCCCGAGATTCGTCAGATCTAATTGACGCCCTTCAGCCATCGCTGCGATAGCGTCGTCTAACTGGTCGATGATTGAGCGTTCGGCCATTAGTTACTTCTCGTTAAGTCGATTACGCAAATTCTCCAGTCCGCGAAACTGGAGTTGTTTCACTGCACCCTCGCTACGTCCCAGCTCGGCAGCGATTTCACGGATGCTCTTCTCGTCTGCAAAACGCATCACGATCACCCGGCGCTGATCCTCCGGGAGTTTGTTTACCGCGCTAAACAAGCGAGCGCGACGTTCAACTTCCTCCAGATCCGTTGCGGTTGAACTTTCAGACGAGGGACTTGACTCGATCTCACGCATCTTCCGCTTTGCCTGATCGGCAATCGCGTTTGCCGCGATCCGGTAAAGCCACGCAGCGAAAGGTGAGCCTTTCCATTTGAACTTCCCGAGGTTTGCGAGTGCTTGCTGGAACACGTGGGCGGTCAGATCCTGAGTTTCCGCACGATCACGAACTCGCCGCGCAACGTAGGCATAAACGCGGTGAAAATTCTGTTCGTACAGCTCGGCAAAGCGGCTCGGGTCCTTCTGAGCAGCTTCGATCAGGAGCCGTTCTTCGGGTTCAGTTGCCTGACTCAAGTCTTAACCAGTCCTCGCAGCGCCGGTTTCTGGTAGTAAAACTGTCGACTAGCGGAAAAAGTTACGGTGAGTTTTAATAATAGCGCCGAATGGTGCAGAAAAGTTAAAGTTAGCTCTTTTGGACAAACGCTAGCCCCCTCGTTTCCCCCTGAAAATATGAAGATACCGGATTTCAGTGGATAACTACGGACAACAGACGAGACTCGGTCGCATGCTGACCCTTGATGCGATGCGCGGCGGCGCAGCATTGGCCGTCGTGACGTATCACGCCCTCGGCGTAGCGCCGCAGACTGCGTGGAGCGGTTGGGAATATTGGTTGCCGCAAATCGCTGCGTACACGGTTCATTTCGCGTATGCGGGGATCTATCTTTTCTTTGTCATCTCCGGTTTTTGTATTCACTTGTTTTGGGCGCGTGCGAAGGCGGCCGGTGTTCACAAGCCCGTAATCAACTTCTTCACTTTCTGGAAACGGCGAGTCAGGCGGTTGTACCCGCCCTATTTTGCCGCGCTCGCTATTTATCTTGGTTATCTCGCGTACAAAACTCCCGTTCAGGTCACGGCCTTTTACGTGTGGGACGTTGTGCTTCATCTATTCATGTTGCACAACATCGATCTTCGCACTGCCTACACGATCAACGGAGCTTTCTGGACGCTCGCGATCGAAGAACAGTTGTATCTCGCCTATTTCCTCCTGCTCTTCCTGCGCATTCGTTACGGTTGGACCATA
>DASUPZ010000233.1:0-7724 GCA_036280855.1 Pyrinomonadaceae bacterium
CGCGTATGCGGCGAACGCGCCGAGCAAAAAGAAGTCAGCACCAGCAGGGACGAATTGAAACGATCCGGTTCGCACGTCGAAACCTGCGAATCCTGCAACAGCGGCGCCCCAGGTTGATATTGGAACGAAGAGCACGGCAAGCGTACCGAGCCCGCCGATGATCAGTGCCACCATGATCCAGTTTAGATACTCGAGCGTGCGCTCGATTCTTCGTCCGAACGTCAGGATCAATCCGCACATCAAAAACAGCCCAACGCCGATGGCATAGACCACGCCGGCTTCACCCGCGCCGGGCAAACGCTTCGCGAATAGAAAGAAGACTGCGCCGGCCGCAGCGCCCGCCCAACCTGGCCAGCCCATCTGTAGAAAGTAGAGGATCGCGTAGAACCACGCCCAGAAAGTCGAGTGAGGTTTCATGCGCATGAAGCCGGTGAAGATTGGTTCGCCGGTGGCCATCGTGTAACGCATCAATTCGACGTTGAGCAGCGTTTGCAGCAATGCGGCTACGCCGACCACCCACAACAACGAGAGCCCGTATTTCACAAACGCGGCTGGTCCAAGCAGGAATTCGCCGCTGCCGATCGATACGCCGAGCGCGATCACGCCTGGTCCAATCGCACTGAACCAACCCAGGCCGCGCGGTCTTGGCGCGGGCGGGAGTTCGCCGATTCGCCACGGGTCGAGACCGGAGCGTGCTTCTGGTGCTACTGTTTTAGGAACGGTTAGTGTGCTCATGTGTCGGAGTGGCAGAATAATGCACTTGAGGTTTTCTTTGAACTATTTCTATGGTTTTATCTCTCTGAATGAACGTGACCACTCTTCCCATTCGCCTTGCTGCGCCTGCGGACGCGGAAAAGATAACAGCGCTCATCAACGCGGCGTTTTATCCCTGCGAAGGATTTTTTGTCGAGGGACCGCGGACGAACAAGGCCGAAATTGAACAACACATGATGAAGGGCGCTTTCCTGCTGGCTGAAGCCGGCGAGAAGCTTAGGGGCTGCGTGTACGTCGAGCTTCGTGGCGAACGATCTTACCTGGGCTTACTCTCTGTCGATCCGTCGCTGCAGCGGGGCGGTCTCGGATCGTTCCTGATGGACGCGGCTGAAAACTATTGCCGCGAGCGTGGCTCCAGGTTCATGGACATTTACATCGTCAACTTACGCACGGAGTTGCCCGCGTTCTATGAACGTCGCGGTTACGTCGCGACGGGTACGACTCCGTTTGTTGAAGACGTCGAAACAAAGCTCCCGTGCCATTTTATCAACATGTCAAAGCCTCTGTGATCTTGAAGTGGCCAAAGCTGACGAACAAGTAGAAGTATTATCAATCGACGGGCGCGAGGTTCGCATCACGCACCCTGACAAACCCTACTTCACCTTACAAACAAAACTCTCAAAGCTCGAGCTTGTTCGTTACTACTTATCCGTCGCGCCTGGTGCGCTCGCGGGAATTCGCGATCGCCCGATAGTTTTGAAGCGCTTTGTCGACGGCGCGGAGGGCCAGGCGTTTTATCAAAAGCGTGCGCCTTCAAGCCGGCCCGAATGGTTACGAACAACGACGTTGTCGTTTCCTTCCGGACGCATCGCGGAGGAAGTCGTGGTTGACGATGCTGCGGGACTCGCGTGGGTGATAAACCTTGGCAACATCGAGCTTCATCCGCATGCTGTGCGTTCGTCGAATCTGGATCATCCTGATGAGTTGCGCGTCGATCTCGATCCTGGTCCAGGTGTTGGCTGGGACGACGTGCGGCGTGTGGCGATGGAAGTGAAAGCGTTGCTGGAAGAGATGGATTTGCGTGGTTGGCCCAAGACGAGCGGCTCGCGCGGCATGCACGTCAATGTCAGGATTCATCCGCGTTGGAACTTTAGCGAGGTGCGACGCGCGGCAGTTGCGTTGTCGCGTGAAATTGAGCGTCGACTGCCGAAGCTGGCGAGTTCGAAGTGGTGGAAGGAAGAACGTCACGGCGTGTTTCTGGATTACAACCAGAACGCGAAGGATCGGACGACGTGTTCGGCGTATTCGGTGCGGCCGTTGCCGGATGCGCGAGTGTCGACTCCGCTCGATTGGGCGGAAGTTCCGGATTGTGATCCTGCTGAGTTTACTGTGCTGACAGTGCCGAAGCGGTTTGCGGAGATCGGAGATCCGCACGCCGAGATGGATTCCACGCCTGGTTCGCTCGACAAGCTGCTCGAACTCGCAGCTCGTGACGAAGCCGAAGGGCTGGGCGACGCGCCATGGCCGCCGCACTTTCAAAAGATGGCAGGCGAAGGACCACGCGTCGCACCTTCGCGCGCGCGTTCCGCCGCTGCGAAGAAGAAGCCGGCGGCGAAGAAGACACGCGTCCGCATGCCACTGCTCGTGATCGCAAACTCGCCCAACAAGAAAGCGGCCCTCGAAGGGCTCGAGCGTTGGAAAGCAAAATATCCGAAAGTCGCGAAGCTACTCGCCGTGGATGACGTGCTGGTCGACTCAATGCGCGGTCGCTCCTCGACCTGGACCCGCATCCGCGTAAACCTCCGCCACGTCCCGGAAAAACTCCGCCCTCCCCAGGAAACCCCCGATCCCGACGACGACCCCACCCGCGCCTGGAGACAGGATTATCAGAATAAACAGGATTCGCAGGATAAATCCTGATTAATCCTGTAATCCTGTCGAGAAGATCCTATTTCACTGGCATGGTCGCTTCTCAACTCTCGCAGCGCCTCCGGATGGTGTCTAAGCCGTGGTCCTGCTTCAACTTTAGATACGGCTCTGCCGCCCGATGTGGGCTCAGCCCATGGGTCATTCTCAACTCTCTAGCAACGGCTTCGCCGCCGGATGTGAGGCTCACCCCGTGGGCCATTCTCAACTCTCCAGCAACGGCTTCGCCGCCGGATGTGAGGCGGGGCTTGGCCCCGCCGTCAAGTAACTGAAATGATCTTGGGGCTATGCCCCTGGTTCGGGCTTAGCCCTGCTTTACACTAACTCGAATAGCGGGTAGCTTCTTACCCAAGTTCTATCAACCTCACAAAGGAGCACCTCATGGCTCACCGATTCCTAATCTCACAAGACTGCCCGGCTCTCTACATCACGATTGTTACCAAGAATCGACTGCCCGTGTTTAGAACACCGGCATTCAAAGAGCTCGTTTGTAACGCGGTCGACGAAGCACGCAAGTCAGCCGGGTTTCTCCTGTTTGCCTACGTGATTATGTTGGACCATCTGCATCTACTTACGAGTCGACCTTCGACCACCTCGGAAGTCCTCAGGTTCTTAAAGGGTATCACCGCACGACGAATCATCGATCATTTGAAAGTTAACGGTTATTTCCACTCACTCGCGAAGTTGCAACATCAAAAACAAGACCGTAACTACACGTATTCTTTATGGCAAACAGAAAAGAATGTACTGCCAGTCTTCAGCGAGGAAATGTTCATGCAAAAGGTGAACTACATTCATCAGAATCCAGTTCGTGCCGGTTTGACTGAGTGCGCGCAGGATTATCGGTGGTCCAGTGCTCGCATCTGGCAGGGGAGGCCGTTTGAGGATGAACCATTGCTGATGGATAACAATCTTATTTACTGGAGGCAGGGTAAGGGGGCGTAGCCCCAGTCTACGGTTAGTAAATCTGCGGCGGGGCTGAGCCCCGCCTCACATCCGGCGGCCGAGCCGTTGCTAGAGAGTTGAGAGGGACCACGGGCTAAGTCTCACATCCGGCGGCCGAGCCGTTGCTAGAGAGTTGAGAATGAACCCGGGCTCAGCCTCACATCCGGCGGCAGAGCCGTTGCTAAGAAGCTGAGAATGGACCACGGGCTCAGCCTCATCCGTCAGTGGACCCTACGTGGAAATCTTACTAATCCTGTAATCCTGTCGAGAAGATGGATCCGAGTTCGTGTGGGGGGACGACTTCGAGCTGGGCGTAGGTGCAGTCAGTTGGTTTCTTATCTGAACGCCAGCGGCGGAATTGGGCCGTGTGACGAAAACGATCGCCCTGCATGTGATCGTAAGCAACTTCAACCACTAACTCCGGTCGTAAAGGTTCCCACGATAAGTCCTTGCCACCGCTCCATCGACTCTGCGCGCCCGGCATGCGATGAGTTTCACCGAGTTCATCCGTGGCCCAGGCTTTCCACGGATGTGATGCGAGCGCGTCCTTCCGATACGGTTTGAGAAACTCAACCAGTTCGATTCGCTTCTGATCCGTAAAACTCGCGCACACGCCGACGTGCTGTAACATGCCTGCATCGTCGTAGAGTCCGAGCAAAAGCGATCCGATCCGCGTGCGCTCACCTTTCTTGTGCCAGCGGAATCCTGCAACGACACAGTCGCAATCCCGCTCATGCTTCACCTTGAGCATCACGCGTTTATTCGGTTCGTAAGTCCCTGCCGCAGGCTTTGCAACTACACCATCGAGCCCTGCGCCTTCGAAACGACTGAACCAGTCTGACGCTTTCGCAAAATCAGTCGTGGCCGGTGTGAGGTGTAAGGGTGGCCTGGCATTCGCGAGCATCGACTCCAGCCTGCGTCGACGCTCCTCGAACGGCTGTTCACGCAAGTCTTTCTTACCTTCGGCGAGTAGATCGAAAAAGACGATCGACGCGGGGATCTGCTCGGAAAGAAGTTTGATACGCGACGCAGCGGGATGAATGCGTAATTGCAGTGAGTCGAAATCGAGAGCGCCTTTTTGCGCGACGACGACCTCGCCGTCGAGGACGCAACGCGTGGGCAGTTGCTTCAACAGCGGATCGATCAGTTCGGGAAAGTAACGATTGAGTGGCTTCTCATCACGACTCTGGATCATGACTTCTTTGCCGTCGCGAAAGATCAGCGCGCGAAATCCGTCCCACTTCGGTTCGAAGATCCAGTCGCCGGTAGACGGCAACTCGCTGACACGTTTGGCAAGCATGGGGAGAATCGGCGGGTTTACTGGGAGCTGCATGTCCGTAATCTGCCGAATCCGTGGCGAAAGTTCAACCACCGGCGATCACGAATGCATGGGAGTCCGCGGAAGCTTCTGGGCGGTAGCGCTTCCGCGGACTCCACGTGGCCCCCTCACCAAGGCCACTTTTCTGAGATCCACGGTCATGGGGAACCTTGAATCTCAGATCTGGCTGCAGTCAAAAGCATGTCTCTCGAAGCGCCGAGCACAGCGCGCGCCTGATCGCGACTCACGGTGGGAAAGTGATCGAGAAACGTGTCCATCGTTTGATCGTCTTCTAAAAACTCAAACAGCAATCGGATCGGAACAGAGGTTCCTGTAAACACAGCTCCGCGCGAGTTGGGTTCGATCGCGTCATCGAGTTTCATTGGTCTCGAGACCCCCGAGTCCGCAGAAGCATCCCTGGGTCCGCCGCATGCTTCCGCGGACTCAACTGGCCCCCCTCCAGGCCACTCAATAAATTTTCATTTACGATTTTGGCTGAACGCTTTACGATGCACTCGTCTTTGACATTAAGCAACGGCCAATGCGTAGCTCAATCTCCCACCCTGACGAGTGATGAGCATCGCCGGCGAGCTTGAAAGGTTATTACTCGCGGCGGCCATCGAAAGCGTCAGCATCCTACTCTCATCAGCGAGTGTATGCAAGCGTTATTTTCGCCCAACTGGCAGAAGAGCAGGATTTAGCGTTCCGGCTTCGAGCTCGGGAGGCGACTCCTGATGGGAAACCGCCGGCCCAGACCGCAGCGCATACATGAGAAGCTGCGCCAGATTCGTGAGACGATGGGCATCTCTCAACCGCGCCTGCCGGAACGGTTGGGATTACCCGGCATGCACCCCGGCCGCATCTCCGAATACGAGACCAACAAACGCGAACCTTCTCTACACACGCTGCTGGCCTACGCAGACCTGGCCGGCGTCCACCTCGAGTTCATCGTGAACGACAACCTCGAACTGCCAGAGCGTCTCCCCGGCAAAGTCCACTACGGCATCGTCCCCCGCGACGTCAGCGAGTAACCATTCACAAGCTTAGACGGTCAACCCAATAGCGGGGAGCGCGGTGAAAGTGCGCCACGGCGATGACGACAATTATGTCATCGTCAATACCGTAGATCAGTGAGTATGGGAATCGAGGAAATTCGTCTTCTAATCTCTGGTTCGATTTCAGCGGATGCGAATGGATAGGTTTTTACAAGTCGCACAGCACGATCCAGATCGTCGAGGAAATCCACACCTTTCCCCTCATCCCTTTCGTTAAACCATGTGAAAGCCTCATCGACTTCCTGTTGAGCGAGTGTGAGGAATCTGATGTTCACTAGCGATTATATCTACTCATTACCTCTTCGTACGACACCGTTGTGAGTTTACCAGCCTTATAGCTCTCCCATCGTTTGCGAGCTTCAACTGCCCAAACGTGATCTATCTCGTCATCTGATTTGTCCAGATCGGTGAGGAGTGCTTCAAGCACACGAAGTTTCTCTTCATCAGGAAGCGCCCGAATCTGTGAAAGCAAAGTGTCAGCGTGTGTGGCCATAAGTGTTTGATTACCCGGCTGATTATACAACAGGAAAGAAACACTTGCGCGAGGGGTGGGTTTGGTTGCATCTTTCCCGAATGCTGGAGGGGTTTGAGGAGATGGCGGCGGAGATTGCCGCGGTGGCGAAGGGGTTTCATGCGCGTGGGTGGCTGCTCGGGACGAGTGGAAACCTGAGCGCTGTGGTCCAACGTGAGCCGTTGCGACTGCTGATGAGTCCGAGTGGCGTCGATAAGGGTGAACTCAAGCCCGAGCAGCTTCTCGCGATTGATGAAGAGGCGCGGATAGTCAGTGATTATGCCGCGAAGCCGTCGGACGAAAGCCTGCTCCACATACGAATTGTAAAAGAGAGAGGCGCGGGTGCCGTGCTGCACACGCACTCCGTATGGAACAACATCCTCTCCGATCTTCATGCGTCCGCAGGCGGTGTGACGATCGAAGGCTATGAGATGTTGAAGGGTTTACAGGGAGTGAAGACGCACGAACATTCCGAGTGGCTGCCAATCATCGAAAACTCTCAGGACATGCCCGAGCTCGCCAACATCGTCGGGAAGACGCTCAACGATCACAAGGCAGCGCACGGATTCCTGTTGCTGCGTCACGGGCTCTATTCATGGGGCGACACGCTTGCGCAGGCAAAGCGTCACGTCGAGATTCTGGAGTTTTTGCTCGAGACGATGGGACGAACGTTAATGATCAGGAATGCGGTTTAGGAGTACACGAGTATGGCTGTGGTAACGATGGTCAATGAAGACAAAACGCTGCGAAGTCACGATGAGATCGTGTCGGGTCTCGCGCGGTACGGCATCGACTACGAACGCTGGAATCCGGAACACCCTGTCGCCGAAGATGCATCGCCGGAAGAGATCCTCAAAGCTTACGCTCGCGAGATTGAAGAACTAAAAACGCGCGGCGGTTACGTCACCGCCGACGTTATCGACGTCAATCCCGGGACGCCCGGACTTGACGAGATGCTCGCGAAGTTTAATCGCGAACACTGGCATGATGAAGATGAAGTGAGATTCACGATTGCGGGTCATGGTCTATTCCACATTCATGCAACGACGGGCGCCGTGCTGGCAATCGAAGTGGAACCGGGCGATCTGATTCGCGTGCCGCGCGGCACGTTGCACTGGTTTAACCTCTGCGCCGATCGTCGCATCCGCGCGATCCGTTTGTTTCAGGACAAGGCGGGTTGGACGCCGCACTACACCGAGAGTCGTGTGGACGAGGGTTTTATGCCCGTCTGCTTTGGTATGACGCATCTGCCGGC
>DASUPZ010000234.1:0-8197 GCA_036280855.1 Pyrinomonadaceae bacterium
AAGAAGTACAGGAAATCGCCGAGAAGGTGCTCGATCATCTCGCGAGCTCTGACACACCTTTCGAAGACCGAACTCCGGAAGCCGAACCGCCTTCTACGAACGGTTCAGGCGACGCGGACGTGTTGTCGAGTTTACCTGCCACCGGCGACGGCGAGGTTGGTGAGGTTGGCGAATCCCTGGCAGGCGGCGAACACGACGACGCAGTTTCTGAAGACGGAGCCGGCGACGACTCGCAGCGAGATGCGTTTGAGGAGATCGACTTCGGACGCGAGTTTCAGGATTATCTCGATCCCGGCTACAAGACACAGGAGATCGAGTACAAAGAAGACGCTCCCACCTTCGAACAGTTTCTAACCCGCCCACCATCGCTCGCCGAACATCTTGAGTGGCAACTTAACATGACCACTCTCGACGAGGACGTGCGTGACGCAGCCATCTGCGTGATCGGTAACCTGAATGCCGACGGCCGTCTCAATGCGACGAACGAAGAGATGGCGGCGATGGAAAAAGTCTCGGAAGAAGTGGTGGAGCGCGCGCGCCAGGTCCTGATGCGACTCGATCCCGTTGGCTGCGGCGCGAGAGACGTGAAGGAGTGTCTGCTGGTCCAGCTTGAAGTTTTGGGTGAGAGCGATCGGCTGGCCGCGAGGTTAATCAGCGACCACTTGGTCGATCTTCAACAGCACAAGCTGCCACATCTCTCGAAACAGATCGGCATCGACGTTGAGACCCTCCTCGAAGAGTTGCAGTTTATCCGCACGCTCGATCCGTATCCCGGCCGCCGTTACTCGTCCGAGGAGCCGATCCTGATCAGTCCGGAAATCTATATCGAGAAGCTCGACGAGAACGACGACGAATACGTGATCTATTTTGCTGACGATGGCAGCCCGCGTTTGCGCGTGAGCCAGCAGTACCAGCAGATGCTGAGCCAGGGCGTCAGCAACGAGACGAAGAGTTTCATTCGCGAGAAGATGCGTTCGGCGGTGGACCTGTTGCGAAACATCGAGCACAGGCGCCAGACGATCTACAAAGTTGTCGAGTCGATAGTGCAGCGCCAGAGGGACTTTTTGGACCATGGCGTGCAACACATCAAGCCAATGATGTTGAAAGACATTGCCGAAGACATCGGCATGCACTTGTCGACGGTATCGCGCGTGGTCAATCGAAAGTATGCGCACACGCCGCAGGGCGTGATTGAGCTCCGGCGTTTCTTCACCGAGGGGATGTTGAACGAAGACGGCGAGGAGATCTCGACACGCATCATCAAGCTGAAGATCAAGAAACTAATTGAGGAAGAAGACTCGCATGCGCCGATTACCGACGATCAGGTAGTGAAAATCCTGGCGAAGGACGGAATAAAGTTATCGCGTAGAACGGTCGCGAAGTATCGCGATCAAATGCAAATTCCCGGGTCGCGCGAGCGTCGCGCCGTCGTTTAAGTCCCCTCAACACGACGCGAATCAAGTTTAGTTATAAGTGTAGTTGCCCCGCCTGACTGCGATTATTGGTCTGGCCGGGCATTCGTACCTTTTCACCGGTTCGAGGAGGGAAACGACTGATGAAATTTGAATACACGGGCAGGCATGTGGAAGTTTCGCCGGCAATCCGGCGTCACGTTGAAGAGCATTTCAAGAAACTCGATCATATTTTCAACGACTCAACTCTAAGCACTCATGTAATTATCGATGTTGAGAAAAACAGGCAGATCGGGGAGATCGTGGTCAACTGGCGTGACCACACGCTGACGGCGAAAGATACAAACAACGATATGTACATGGCCCTCACGCGGGCCATGGCGAAGATAGAAAAGCAGGCAGTCAAACTCAAGAAGAAGATCATCGATCGCACGCAGAGTGCGCGAGGCACCTCGCGCGTCGCGCCCGTGCCGGACGGAAGCCTGGAAGCGACACCGCGTCCGCCGCGAATCATTCCTGCGCGTCGTTATGCAGTGAAACCAATGACAGCCGAAGAGGCGGCGATGCGCCTGTCGGGCGAACCGGACCAGTTTCTCGTCTTCCGCGACGCCGACACCGAACGTTTAGGCGTGATCTATAAACGGAAGGACGGAAACTACGGATTGATCGAACCGTGATCCGCGTTTCATCCGCGCAATCGTTCAGAGTTCAACCTTTAGGTTGCTTGTTCGTCCCTGTGGAAGAACAAGCTAAAGCTTGAACTCTGAACAGAATTTTGTGAGCAACGTTCCCGATATCGTAATCATTACCGGATTGAGCGGTTCTGGAATGTCGTCGGCGACAAACGCGTTTCAGGATCTCGGATACTTCTGCGTCGACAACCTCCCGGTAACGATGCTGAAGACGTTCGGACGCCTCGTAACCGGCGGCGACGAGGAAAAGGGAATCGGGCGTGCCGCGCTCGTGATCGACATTCGCGAAGGCGGTTTCCTCGCCGACTTCGAACAACAACTCGAAGCGCTGCGTGCGTCAGGTCTGAAGGTTTCCGTCCTCTTCTTCGAAGCGTCGGACGACGTTCTTCAGTATCGTTTCAGCGAAACTCGTCGCCCTCATCCTGCCGAAACCGGGCACGGCCTGCTCGCCGCAATCAAAGACGAACGCGAGGCGATGTCGAATATCCGGCCCCTCGCAGACCAGATCATCGATACTTCCGATCACACAGTTCACACCCTCCGCAGCTTTTTACTCGAACGTTTCAGCCTTGATCGAAAAGGCGCGCCGATGCGCGTGCAGGTGATGAGCTTTGGCCACAAGTATGGTAACCCGGGCGACTTGGAGTTATTGTTTGACGTCAGGCACTTGCCAAACCCGCACTTTGTTCCCGAGCTGAAACGTCTTTCGGGCCATGATAGCCGGGTAGTGAAGTTTCTTCGTTCGGACGAGACAGTGAAGGAGACGCTGAGACGCTTCACGGATTTGCTTTCGTACCTGTTGCCGCTTTACAAACGTGAGGGCAAATCGTATGTCACGGTTGGCATCGGCTGCACCGGCGGCCGGCATCGTTCGGTGATGATCGCAAACGCCCTCGCGCGCTCGTTGCGACGTGAAGGCTTCGACGCACATGCCTCGCATCGCGACGTGCGTAAACAGAAACAGAGCCACAAAAAGGCACAGAAAGCACAAATGCCTTAGATTACTCTATGTGCATTTTGTGCTTCTTTGCGGCTTAATACAGGTGACGCAGATGAGCACGGAAAAACGAGTGGCAGGCGTGATCGTGACGCACGGCAACCTCGCGGGTGAACTGCTCGCGGCGGCAGAAATGATCGTCGGTCCAATCTCACACATCGCCGCCGTTTCGATCGGCTGGCACGACGACGTTGACGCCGCGCGCGACGAGGTCCAGCGAGCGATCACACGAGTGTCGCAACAGGCCGGCGTGCTGTTGCTGACGGACATGTTTGGCGGCACGCCGACAAACATCGCCTCGATGTTCCTCGAAGAAGGATCGATCGAAGTGGTCACCGGAGTTAACTTGCCGATGGTGATCAAGCTCGCGACCTCGACCGCTGAAGAATCGCTCGAAGAGATCGCGCGCAAGATCTGCGAACAGGGACGGCAGGGAATCTATACCGCAGGCGCCTTGCTCGCGCCGCCATCCAAATCCGGAGCCGACTGAAAGTGGCGGAACGCAGACTCCAGGTCACTGGCCGCCTCGGTCTTCACGCTCGCGCCGCCGCCAACCTCGTACGCGTGGCGAGCCGGTTCAAAAGCAGCCTCACGCTCCAGCGTCTCGACGGCCATGCCGAAGCCGACGCGAAATCCATCCTGAGCATACTGACGCTTGCTGCGAGTCGTGGCACTGCATTGCGAGTTGTTGCAGAGGGCGTAGACGAACAGGAAGCCCTTGATGCAGTCGTCGAACTATTCTCGCGCGACTTTGACGAAAACTGGCCCGACGTCGAACATCTCTCGCCACCGACGCAGGAGCTGCGTTGTAAAGGTCTCGGCGTCTCAGCGGGGATCGTGATCGGGCGGGTGCTTCGTCTTCAGGAAGGCACTCGTGAAGTTTATCGAGCGCATATCGCCGACGCAGATGTCGAACGTGAGCGACGGCGTTTTCGCGCCGCAGTTCGGCTTTCGCGCCGACAGCTCGAAGCCATCAAAACACGAGCGGAGGTCGAGCTCGGCCGTGGTCACGCTTACATCTTCGATGCGCACCTTCTTTTCCTCGAAGACGCAAAACTAACGCGCGACGTTGAAGACTACATCGTCAAGGAACGTGCAAACGCGGAATGGGCGGCGAAAGTGGTCGGCGATCGGCTGCTGTCGATTTACATGCAGATCAACGACGAGTATCTGCGCGAGCGGGGTTCGGATATTGAAGACGTCATCCAGCGTTTAATCGCGAACCTGACCGGCGAGGGGCCAAAATACCCGAATCTGTCGGAAGATGCAGTCATTGTTTCGCCGGATCTGCTCCCTTCAACCATCGCCGAGCTCAATTTGCAGCACGTCAAAGCGATCGTCACCGACGCCGGTGGCTGGACGTCCCACATGTCGATCATCGCGCGAGGTCTTGGACTGACGGCGGTCGTTGGTTTGCGCGACTTCTACCACCGCACGCGCACGGGCGATCGGATCGTCGTCGATGCTCGTCGCGGTGAGGTCGTTCTGCATCCCACAGCGGCAACTCTCGAACAGTATCAACTCACCGAGCACACTGCCGGTCCAGCAACTGCTCCGGACGTTGTCGAATGCGGACCGGTGAAAACTCTCGACGGCGTGGAGATCTCGCTGCGCGCCAACGTCGAGCTACCGGCTGAGTTTCAGGCGGTGCGCGATTTCGGCGCGTGCGGTGTTGGCTTGTTTCGGTCGGAGTTTCTCCTTTCGAGACCGGGGCTGATGACTTCGGAAGAGGAGCAATATCAAACTTACAAGTCGCTCGTCGAAGCGGCTGGAGACTACGGCGCGATCGTACGGCTGTTCGACGTGGGCGGTGAAGTTGGCGCCGACGTGAAGGACCGGGAAAGAAATCCGGCGCTGGGCCTGCGCGCTGTTCGTTTCAGCCTGCGAAATAAGCAGATCATGCGCACCCAGGTCCGCGCCATTTTGCGCGCGGCTACGGCAGGACCACTGAGCCTGGTAATCCCGATGATCGCCGACGTCGCGGATGTTCGGCTCGCTAAACAAGTGATCGAGGAAGAACTTCATCGCCTCGAGAGTGAGAACGCAGAATTCTCCGAAGTCAAAATCGGCGCGATGATCGAAGTCCCATCCGCGGTCCTGACAGCCGAGCGAATCGCCGCTGAAGTCGATTTCTTTGAACTCGGCACGAACGATCTGGTCCAATACACACTCGCCGTCGATCGCGGCAACGACAAAGTCGCCGAATGGTTTCGCACGTTGCATCCGGCTGTGCTGTACGGAATCAACCGCACGTTGCAGGCAGCGAAAGACAAAAACATTCCGGTGATCGTTTGCGGTGAGATGGCTTCTACTCCGGCTTATGCTGTTTTACTTGCCGGACTCGGCGCGATCGATCTCAGCATGATCCCGGCGACGATTCCGCGCGTTAGAGCCGTGCTCTCGAAGATCAATGCGGCTGAAGCGCGGGAAATCGCGTTGAAATGTCTCGATGCTGCTACGGCGGACGATGTCGAAACTTATGTCAGGGTTGAATTTACAGCCCGCTGGCCGGAATTGTTTCCGCCCGCTTCGCTGCCGAAGCCGCTCACACATGCATGAAGAAACAACTCGTCAACCTTCTGATCGCCAAATCCATATTAGAGACGGTCCTGGTCGGCACGATCGCGGTCGTGTTCTACGTCAAAGCGTTTCCGCCGTCGTATCGTGGCTGGGGTGAAGCGGTTGCAGAGACGCAGACGATTGCGGGCTGGGCCGTCAACAATGCGGTTCCGTGGGAGCGTGTTGAGGTGTATTTGTTCATCGACGGAAGGTTCAAGAAAAAAGATGTCGCAACTCATAGGCGTCCGGACGTGATGGCGGCTGGATGGGCCCAGGACGAATATCACGGCTACGCATTTACAACACCGAAAATGGACCCCGGAATACACGAGGCGCGTGTGTATGCGCTGCATTCGAACGGAGAAGGCGCGAGCTACACGTTAATAATGTTAGGTGATCCCATCAGGTTCGAGATCAAAAACGATGGCAGTTGGGCCGCGGATTGACGCTGATGTAAACGGATCGACGATCGCGTTGTGGGAGATCGTTTCGGTGATCGTGTCGTGTCTGATCGCCGAGTGGGTGGTCCTTGCTTTTGCCGGCACGGATTCGATGTTGATGGCGATCCCGATCGCATTCGCTCTCGTGCTGATGATCTTTTCACATCGTGCGTACGGCGAGACGGTGCGGGATCTCGGATTTCGGTTTGATAACTTCCTCGCCGCCGTAAAAATTTTGTTGTTGCCCACCATCGCGGCGATGGTCCTGATCGTAATTCTGTCCGGAGTCGCTTCGGGCGATTTTTTTGCTTTCCGGCCGTTGCGGTGGCGCTTCCTCGTGGTCCCGCTCTGGGCCCTCTTCCAGCAGTACGCTTTGCAGGGCTACATCAACCGGCGCGCACAGATCGTGGCGGGCAAAGGCTGGAAAAGTGTTGTCCTGGTCGCAGTGCTCTTCGCTCTCGTCCATCTACCAAACCCTTTGCTATTTCTTCTGACCTTCATTGGCGGCGTAATCTGGGCTGCGGTCTACCAGAGGGAGCCGAATCTTTTTGCGCTTGCACTCTCACATGCTTTCACGTCGATCACTGTTGCCCTTTTGTTTCCCTTTAACTGGGTAAACAGTCTGCGCGTGGGTTTCAAATACTTTGGATAGCACAATTGTGCCTTGGCTATACGGTTTGAACACTTGTTGGTATAATTTCCGGGCCTTGCAAGAGAACAGGTCGGGCGGTCGCTGCCGGCGCAGCCGGGAGAGGAAAGTCCGAACACCACAGGGCAGCGAGCCCGCTAACGGCGGGGCGCCTGGTAGCCGAAAATCCTCTGGATTTTCCCCGCTGGGCGACGACAAGTGCAACAGAAAACAGACCAGCCCTAACGGGTGATGGGTGAAATGGTGCGGTAAGAGCGCACCGGCGCGTGTGGTGACATGCGCGGCCAGGCAAACTCCTCGCGGTGCAAGACCAAATAGGGAGGCGTCAAAAGGGCTGCTCGCCCGAAGCAGATTTCGGTCTGCTACGACCTCCGGGTAGGTCGCTGGAGCCAGCCGGCAACGGCTGGACTAGATGAATGATCGCCACTTCGATTTAGTCGAAGTACAGAATTCGGCTTACAGACCTGTTCCGCATTTGCAGGGTTAGATTTTCCCCGACGATTGGAAGAGAGGCGACGTAGATGGCTAATCGCAAAGGTGTCTTTATAGGCGCATATGTTCCTAATCATTTGAAAGAATCTCTCCGTCGCCGCGCGGCTGCCGAGCACCGAACGCTTTCGCAGGAGATTACACGAATCCTGGAAGAGGCAGTGCACGGTCGTGGTTTGCCGCCGGGCAGTCTTGATCGCCGCACGAAGGAGTCGCAACCGCGACGCCGTTCCAGCGATCCGATGCCACGACGACGAGCGACTGACGAACCGTATGCTGCGGGCGCCCGGGCAGGCGACGATCGGTGAGTTACAGGATTTACAAGAGTTGGCACGATTAACATGTAAGTCATGTTAATCTAGTAGTCCTGTATGAAGTACCTGATTATTGCTGCGCTGCTGGGTCTTGTGTTCATCCTGGTCTACGCGCGCGTCCGCCCATACCTCAAGCTAATCCGCGACGTTAAAAGCGCTTTCGAGGAAAGACCTCAAACCACCGCCGCCATCAATCAAAAAAATCAACTTGTTCGTTGCGAGGGTTGCAACACGTGGATTCCCGCCGACCGCGCACTTAGTTTTAAATCCGGACTGGCGACGTTCTGTTCGCCGGAGTGCATGGCGAAAACACCTGCAACGAAGCCACGCAAGATCGCAGGCTAAGCGCTTTCAGCGGCCGCCTCGCGCACGCCTTTGTCAGTATTCGTCATCCACAACATCACCAATCCCACGACGAAAAAGAAAATTAGCGACAGCAGCGCCTGCCGGTATGAACCAGTGCGGGCGATGACTATGCTGAACAATAGCGGTCCCATCCACGACGTACCGCGTTCGGAGACTTCGTAAAGACTAAAGAACGCCGCTTCTTTCCCGTCCGGAATCAGGCGCGAGAAGAGCGATCTCGAGAGCGCCTGCGAACCGCCGAGCACAAGCGCGATGATTCCCGCCATCACCCACGCTTCG
>DASUPZ010000235.1:0-5901 GCA_036280855.1 Pyrinomonadaceae bacterium
GTCACGTCCATACTCGCATAAAGCCGAGTATGGGGAAAGATTTTTTAACTTAAACCTGCCGGTAGCGGAAACACCTGGAGTCGTGGTCGTTGACCATTCCGACCGCCTGCATGAACGAATAACAGATCGTCGAGCCGACAAACTTAAAACCGCGTTTGCCGAGGTCCTTACTCAGCGCGTCCGAAAGCTCGGTGCGCGCGGCGAGGGGCTGGCCCGGTTTTCGTCTGAGCGGTTTACCGTTTACAAAGCGCCACACGTATTCGTCGAAACTCCCAAACTCGCGCTTGACCTCGAGAAAGGCGATAGCGTTCGTGATGGCGGAATTTATTTTCAGGCGATTGCGAATGATGCCCGCGTCGTTCATCAGCGAGGTGATTTTTTGTTGATCGTATTTTGCGATTTTATTTGGATTGAAGTTGTCGAATGCGGCGCGATAGTTGTCGCGTTTGCGCAAGATAGTTTCCCAACTGAGACCGGCCTGAGCGCCTTCGAGGATCAGGAATTCGAAGAGACGTGGATCATCATGAAGAGGGACGCCCCACTCTTCGTCGTGGTAAGAGATTGATAAGGGGGTTGTGGCCCAATGACAACGCATGACAGGATTATCAGGATTTACAGGATTGATAGACCGCATCGACGAGTTCGACGGATTTTAAGCCGTCGAGAGCGGTGACGAGTGGCGGCGTGCCGTTGATGATCGAGTCGATGAACGCATGGTCTTCCTGCACGTAGCCCCATTTCTCTTCACGCGATAACTGCTGCATCGCCTGTTCAGTGTAGTGGCCTTCGAGATTTGTGCTGCACGTCAGGCTTTCCATCTCGCGCGTAACGAGCGTCGCGTGATGGCAAAAAACTTCCACTCGCTCGAAGGGAAACAACCAGCTTGCATCGGCCGCAGTCGCGAGCGTTGCGTGCATTCCGCTCGCGAATTTCAATAAGACTGAGAAGTCGTCGATCTCTTTATACTCGTGCGTCGATCCAAACGCGTGCAGAGTTTCCACTTCACCAAACAGAAACCGCATCATGTCAAACATGTGAATCGGCGTCTCGTACAAAAAGCCTCCAGTTACTTGCGGATCGCCGGTCCACACAGGCTTCAACAGTTCACCACGATTCATCTTGACGTGCGCTGAATGCGGTTTATGCGTTTCAGAAATCAAACGCTTGAGCTCGACGTACACAGGAGCAAAACGTCGATTGTGGCCCACCTGAAACACGCTCCGGCTTTTGCTTGCTTTCTCGTACACAGTTCGCGCATCGGCGAGATTCGTGGCGAGGGGCTTTTCGCAGAACACGTGTTTGCCGGATTCGATTGCGGCGAGAGAGAGGGAAACGTGCCTGGTGTTTGGCGTGGTGATGAACACTGCGTCGCAGCGTTCCAACAGTTCGAGTGCAGTGGCAGTGGCGGTGGTGCTGTGTGCGCGGGCAAGTTTCTCCGCGCATTGCGGGACAACATCGTGTACGGCAGTGAGTTGAACGCGCTCGTCGCGCGCCAGCACGCCGGCATGAACGCCGCCGATGTAACCCGCGCCAATAATTCCGATTCTCACCCGGCTCATTTTCATTCTGCCCTTAAAACGCGCTCAGTCGCCGCACGCGCGTCACGCGCGAGTGCAAACGGATCTCGTTCCCAATACTCAGGTCGAAAGATCTCAACACTCGCAACTTTGTCATAACCGATACGCCGGAACGCGGAAATCAGCTCGCGCAACGGCAAAATTCCGAGACCCGGAAGCAGCCTGTGCCGATCTTCCAACTCCCCGCGCGGAAGATCTTCGGCATCGTTGATGTGAAAGATCTGGATGAGTTTCGGATCGAGAGATTCGATCATTTCAACCGTCGAACCACCGGCATAAAAGTGAAAACTATCAATTACAACGCCCAGATCACTGCGTCCAACTTCACGCACGATCTCCGCTGCGAGATCGAGTGTAGGAACACTGCAATCGGGTTGACCAAGAAATTCAAACGCAAGCGTCACATCGTGCTTCGCCGCGATCTCACACAGTTCAATCAACACTTTCACTGACTCAGCAACGACCATTTCACGCGTCGCGCCACCCTTCGGCAATGGACCAGGAACCACCACGATACACTTGCATCCAATCGCAGCAGCGATACTGCTTAGTTCCTCACACTCCTGTTTGATCCGTTCGTAAGCCTGTGCGTCACGAAACGTGATGTGCTCGATTGAGTTGATGCTCAAGGGCGGGATCTGCGCGCCGGTGAAAAGATCTCGCAGCTCGGAAGTCGTCTTTTCTTTCAGGAAAGCTCTGAGTTTTGCAGCCCAGATTTCGAGATAATCGAATCCGGCTGCCTTGGCCGCCTCTAAATCCGTGACGAGGTCAGCCCGCATCGTCGTAGCGCCGTTAAGTGCGAGTTTCATAAGTGATGTTTCCGAAATCGGGCGCAAGGATAACACGGACGCGCGGGGGTTTGACTTGTCTCCAGCAATAGTTGTAAAAGCGCCTTGTCAACTTCAAATCAATTCCCTTGTTTCCGGTCTGTTGACCGGAGAATCGGTTTTTTCAGAACGTAAAGGAGATACAAATGGCTCTACGACTTGGCGATATAGCACCCGATTTCACAGCAGACACCACCGAAGGGCCCATACGCTTCCACGAATGGATCGGCGATAGCTGGGCAGTCCTGTTTTCCCATCCCAAGGACTTCACGCCAGTCTGCACCACCGAGCTGGGCTACGTAGCGCAATGTAAGCCGGAGTTTGATAGGCGCGGCGTTAAAGTGATTGGACTCAGCGTCGATGCGGCGGATTCACACAAACGCTGGGCTCAGGACATTGAAGAGACCCAGGGCACCGCGCTCAACTTCCCGGTGATTGCCGATCCGGATCACAAGATCGCGGAACTCTACGACATGATCCACCCGGAAATCAGCGACGTGTTCACCGTCCGTTCAGTGTTCGTCATTGGCCCGGACAAGAAAGTTAAATTGATGTTTACTTACCCGGCCAGCACCGGGCGCAATTTCGAGGAGATCCTGCGCGTCATCGATTCACTGCAATTGACGTCACAGTACAGCGTGGCGACGCCGGTCAACTGGAAAGACGGCGACGACGTGATCATCGTTCCTTCGATGTCTGACGAAGTGGCGAAGGAGAAATTCCCGGGCGGCTGGAAGGCACCGAAACCTTACCTGCGAATCACACCACAACCAAACAAGCAGGCTGCATCAGGCGATACCGCAGCCAAGAGCGCCTCTTAAACCGCGCGAGCGGCGATTAAAGAATAGGTTCTATAAGTCCTATAGGACCTATTTCTTTCTTTTGACCTATTTCTCTTCCTTCTGCCACTTCATCACGCTGAGGATATTCGAGAAGTCGTCGGTCCACACGTCTTCAGCGCTCGTGCTCACGAGCGGCTTCGCGTCTGTGTCCTTAGCCAGATTTCCATAATCAGCGCTGTTCCGCGCAAGCACCACCCAGTGTGAAGGATCTTTTCCGTTTGGCTGCGGCGGGCTCATGTCGAGCAACGACAGAGCCCTTAAACTTCTACTCGCAGCAAGATCTGCAACTACCTCGGTGAGATCGAGATTACGGTTGGAGCTGTGAAAGACCATGAAACCACCGGGCGCGAGTTTCGAGAGATAAAGATCGACGGCCTGTTGCGTCATCAAGTGGACGGGAATAGCGTCGCTGCTAAACGCATCGAGCACGATCAGATCGTAAGATCGATCCGGCGCGTCGTGCAGTTTCAAACGCGCGTCTCCCAGCACTACGTCGACCGGAGTTTTAGTGCAATCACTCAGGTAGTTGAAGTAATCACGCGAACGCGCGACAGACACAACGGCGGGGTTGATCTCATAGAACGTCCAGCGTTCGTTTGCTCGTGCATAACTCACAGTCGCGCCGGTGCCGAGCCCAATGATGCCGATGTTTGCATTGCTGCGTGAGTTTTGAAATTCAGTAAAGATGCGGCCGAGCGGACCTTCGCGATGATAGTACGCGAGCGGCTCGCAACGCCGATCGGGCGCAGTGCTTTGCCGCCCGTGAACAGTGCTGCCGTGCAGGAATGAATGAATGTTTTGCTCAGGGCTGTTTGTTACTCGCAGGACGCCGAAGAAATTGCGCTCGGAGTGCAGCGTGCTCAGGCCCACGCCCGTCATCAGCCCTGCTGCAAGGATTACCGCGCCGAGAGAGAGTGCAAACCTCACCGGGCGTTTGCGTAGCGGATAGCTGACGAAGAGGGGGAGTGCGACAACAAATATCGAGCCGCTCATCTGGACCGGAGCCAACGTGTGTGCAGCCCATGCCAGTCCGACAGTTACCACGAAGATTACAACCGGCAACACAAAGTCCAGCCGTTGCTGTTTTTGTATGAAGGCCACTTCATCAGTACGTTCTGCGGCGATTTTCGGCAACAGCAAACACGAAAGCAGAATCGCCAGCGGATACTCAATCACACTGGTAAACAACACCGGGGCAACGAGGGCATTGAAGATTCCGCCCAGCACACCACCAAGCGATAGCCACACGTAAAACTCCGGCAGGTAACGCGTTCCAGGCCGGTTGGCCGCCAGCTGGCCGTGGCACATCAGCGCGGCGAAAAAGAAGTACGCCAGGTGCATTACGATCAGCATGCGCGAACCGCGACCGGACGAGTCGGCGATATAAAGCATCAGCAAAACAACTGTCCCACCCGGTACGACCAAATCTGCCAACCGTGGCGAAAACAGCGGCTTTCGCGCAAACGCAAAGACCATCGTCAGCAGGTACAACGCGAGAGGAATGATCCACAGAAGGGGAACCGAAGCGATGTCGGTCGTGATGTAGTTCGTAACCCCAAGCATCAGGCTCGAAGGCGCAAACGCCAGCAGCAGCCAGCGCAAGCGACGGTTCAGGCTGGGCTTGGGTTCAAAAGTTTCCTCTTCTTCGATTGCGACACTCGCTTTCACATCTTTCGAACGCCACAACATCAACGCATGCATGCCGATCAACAGCACCAGCACCGCGTAGAAGACAGTCCACAAACGTCCCTGCGCTCGTAAAGTAAAAAACGGTTCCATCAGCGCGGGATAAGCCAGGAGGGCGAGCAGGCTGCCGGCGTTTGACGCGGAATATAGGAAATACGGATCACGTGCCGATTCCGTGCGAGTGCGTGAAAACCATCGCTGGAGTAACGGGCTATTACTTGAAACGATGAAGAACGGCAGGCCGACAGAAGCGGTCAAACACATCAACAACCACAACGACGGGTTGTCGCTCGGCGGAACTGAATTCGCCCACGAAGACGAAAGTCCGATCGGCAAAGCGATAAATGCGAGACAAAGTATGACGAGCTGTACGACGAGCTGGCGTTTCAACGGCCAGCGTGAAATGAGCAATGCGTAGGCATAACCACCAAGCAACACGGCCTGGAAGAAGAGCATACACGTATTCCACACCGCCGGAGTTCCACCGAGCAGCGGCAGCAACATCTTCGCGATCATCGGCTGGATCGAGAAGAGAAGTGCGGAACTGACAAAAATAGTCACGCCGAAGAGCAGCGTGTGTGCGCGAAAGATCTTCATGGTTTGAGATCGTGAGGCGCCGAGGGGCAAAATCAATATAGGTAAGCCGGATGCAGAGTGTCAATGAAATTATCCGGGCTGATCCGTGGAGATTCGTGAAAATCCGTGGCAAACTCTTCCGTCCATGACCCTTGTTCCCAAAACACAGCTCGGGCGCTACGAGATCCGGTCCCTTCTCGGCAAGGGAGGCATGGGTGAAGTCTATCTCGCGCACGACACCAGCCTGAATCGCAAAGTCGCGTTGAAAGTGCTGCCTGCTGACGTGGCCTCTCACCAGGATCGGATGCGGCGGTTCAAGCAGGAAGCAACATCTGCAGCCTCTCTCAATCACCCAAACATCGCGCACATCTACGAGGTCGGCGAAGCTGAAGG
>DASUPZ010000236.1:0-4261 GCA_036280855.1 Pyrinomonadaceae bacterium
GGCGGCCTGGCGCCGCTTTGGCCCCGATCTCGCGCGATCAAATAACAAAGCGGCGCCAGGCCGCCGCACTCCAAGGAGGCGCCTAAATCAAATACCGTTACTGGCGCGAGCTCACCTTCGCCTCAGCACCACTTACAAGCCTGGCCAGGTCTCCGTCCTTCAGAGTGACGCTTACCAGTAGAGGCGTCTTGGTTGGATCGGCAGCGGGTGCATGCGAGTAGAAGTTGTAACGGCTCTCATTCTTTTCGAGGCGAGCCTGTGCCGTGGCGACAACTTTGTCACCCTTCTTGATCGTAAGCTCACCGGTTTCATCGTCGAACGTCACCTTGTAAGTGCCCTTCTTCACGATGGTCCCATTGACGTCCAGAGACTGGATGAACGTCACTTTCTTCTCAGTCGTCTTCGCTAATGCCAACACACTCGTGAGCGCTCCAACGACGAGGAGCGCAATTACGCGATTCGCGATTCTTTTCATTTTCATTACTCCTGATTAGTTGATTGCGTAGCTTTCGAACGAATTACAGAGCTATACAACTCTGTGGCCACACAAACCACGACCGTCTAATCGCGTGAGTGACTTGAAGTTATGGAATAAAAGATGAAAACGCGCGATGGTCCACCCATGCAGACTTGCGACCTAATAAGGTCATCTGACGACCGGCGGTCGATCGTTGATGTTCACTGCCATCTGAAGACCTTGAGGGCAACCACGAAACTGATCACCAGCCACGCAAGGAGCACGGTGATCGGAACCCAGTTGGACGAAAGCGTCGCGCCTTCGTTCATCACTGAGCGCAGCAAAGAATTGAGCGCCGTGAGTGGCAAAGCTTTGATGAACGGCTGGAACATTTCCGGAAATCGTTCCGACGAGAAGAACGTGCCTGACAGCAACCACATCGGAAGCATGATCAGGTTCATCAAGCCCGACACTCCCTCGATCGTCGTCGGTCGAGCCGCGACCAGCAACCCGATTCCTGAAAAAGTGAAACCGCCCAGCACAGTGATCAAAGCAACGGTCAGCCATGAGCCACGCACTGTGAAGTCAAAAACCAGCCACGAAAAGACGATGAGCGCCGCTACCTCAAGCACCAGGAACACAAGACGCGAGAGCATGAACGAAATCAGGTAATGCGAACGCCGCATCGGCGTGGCAGCGAAACGCTTCAGAATCTTGCGCGAGCGCGCAATCACGATCGTGAATCCAAGACCCCACAGCCCACTGCCCATCAGGTTCATTCCGATCAATCCGGGAACCAGAAAATCCACGTAGCGCGCGCCCGGTTCTGTGACCTTCTCTTCCGCAACCCTCACGATATCAGCTCGTCCGCTGCCTCTTTGAAGGACGTCGTCAACGAGGAGCCTCGCAGCGCGACTCTCCGGCCGGCTCGGATCGAAGCGATATTCGAATGAGTCATTTTGCGGTTTGACGACGATGGAGACTTTGCCGCTCCGCAAAGCCTGCGCGGCATCATCGGCGCTCAAGACGGTGGCGCTGATGTCGGGCGAACTAGACAAGACGCTGGCGATCTCATTTGCTCTCGAATCCGTAGCTTCGATCGCAACGGGCGTTCTATCAGGCGTCGTATTCCGAAACGCAATGCCAAGCGCGAACGTCATCAACACGGGAAAGATAAAGACCCAAAACACAGCCTCTCTTTCTCGCAGGAACTCGCGCACACGCATCGAGGTCAACTCAATAAGAGGATGAAGCGTTTTCGCTCCGGCCGGTTCACCCGGTCTTGCGCCGATGTTTTCACCAGTGAGAGTTCCTTTTGTTTCAGCCATCGCGCAACATTCTCCCAGTCAAACTTACGAATACATCTTCCAGCGTCGCCTGGTGTGTAGTGAGTGTAACGATCTCTGATTGCTGTCGTTTGATCTCGGCCAGCAGCGCGGGCATCGCGACGGCAATGTCCGCAACGGTGGCTGCATAGATCTCGCCTCTTTTGTGCAGTTGATTGACGGCAGGAAGATTTATCAACGCATCCTCCGCAAGCTCATTCGTGACGCTGAACTCTACGATCTGTTCCGCGCCCAGCGATTCGATCAACTTCGCGGGCGTTCCGAGCGCAATCACTTTTCCATGGTCCATGATTGCAACGCGATCGCATAGACGCGTCGCTTCTTCCATGTAGTGAGTGGTCAGGATGATCGTGCCGCCGCGCTCGCGAAATTTCTCGACGATGTCCCATAGGGAGAGACGCGCCTGCGGATCGAGCCCGGTAGTCGGCTCATCAAGAAACAGGAGTTCGGGATCGCTCACGAGCGCGCATGCAACCGCGAGCCGTTGTTTTTGCCCACCAGAGAGTTTGCCGACTCGCGCGTTTCGTTTTTCTTCGAGCGCAACGGTTTGAATAACTTCATCAACGTCGTGACCGCGTTTGTAAAAACTGCGAAACAGCCGCACGGTCTCGACGACGGTCACTTTTTCCGGCAGTTGAGTTTCCTGTAACTGCACGCCGATACGTTCGCGGAGGGCACGATTGTCGCCGTCATTCCAACGTTGTCCCAGCAGTTCGACGGAGCCCTCATCCGCCGGGGTCAGGCCTTCGAGTATTTCGACAGTCGTTGTCTTGCCGGCGCCGTTTGGACCCAGCAGGCCGAAGCACTCTCCGGCAAATACCTCGAGATCGAGGCCGTTCACGGCCGTTACATCCGTGAATCTCTTTACGAGCCCGGAGCAGCGCAAGGCGGTTTTCGATGTGGACATGGTTGATAGGTCTTATAAGTCCTATAGGACCTATATCAAAGCACACTTCGGAAGCAAATTGACTGATTCCTAGTCAATCGCCTCCCACTTTGCACACTTCCGCCTGTTTAACGAAGATTGTCGTTGACAAACACAAATTTGGGTCCATATCATCAATTCCGCGCCCACTCACGTAGGGGCAAGGGGCGCGACAAGCTGCTCGAATCCTCAGGAACCGAGCCATCCCCCTAAAACCCTTTCCTCCAGTCTCCTTCACAAAGACGACTTGAGCCTACTACCCCCAACCATAGAGGAGTAACGCGACAATGCTTAAACCGACGAAGGGCATTCTGAAGGCCCTGGCTATCACAGCCTTGATAACGATGACAGCAGTGATGACTTGTGCTCAGACCACGGGCTCCGTCACGATGAATGCAACCGTTTCGAATTTTGTTGAACTGACTTCCGGCGGAGCGGTCACGCTCACCGGCAACATGGGCGGCAGTATTATTACTGACGGCACCGCAAACAGCCCCCTGGCAGTCGTCGTGAATTTGGGCGAACTGGGACCTGCGAACACCAACTCGTTCGTGAAATTGAGCGTGCCCCTCAGGCTCCGCAGCAACGTAGCTTACCAGCTAAATATGGTCAGCACCGTTGCCGGCGCAGGTGCGACCGCATTCAGTCTTAAAGATACTGACGTAGGTTTTGGTTTGACCCCCGCTGCCCGTCCGGCCACTCTCGCCGCGGGTGTTGATACAAATGCAACGCCGGGCGATCCGACAGTCGGCGGCAGCACTGACGTCGATGGACGTTGGGTTTTCGCAGGTGCGAATTCTACTCTCGGCGCCTACGCTGTTTCAGGTCAAGTGCTGACTGGACCACGCATCAACAAAGCAAACTCCGCGAACGCTGCGCCAGCATTAACCCTGCCGGCTATCTTCGCTGTCAAGCCGCAGTTCTACGATCCTGCTCCGGCGATCACAATCACGGCGCAGTTCACAGTCGTAGCGCTTTAATCTTTACCCGCAATCCCCCATTATTAATCCGACCGGTCGCTGGCTTTTTGCCGGCGGCCGGTCAAACCCACATCTCACCTCTCCAAAATATGCCCCAACAAATCATCAAAATCGCTGCGCTCGCGATCTCACTGTTTCTCTCGGCTGTTACTTGTTTAGGACAGTCTACAAGCGGAACTGTGAACATAAGCGCAACCGTGTCGAAGTTTGTCGAACTCCATTCAGGCGGCGCAGTTACTCTCACCGGAAATTCAGGTGGAGGCGTCACCACGGACGGCGTGGCCAACAGCCCGCTCGCAGTGTCGATCAATCTCGGTGAGCTTGGTCCAGGCAACACGAACAACTTCGTAATGGCCCACGTACCACTCAAACTGAGAAGCAACGCGCCGTACGTTTTATCGATGAGCGCAACCGTCACCAGCTCCGGCACGACCACCAACAGAATTCAGGCTGCTGATGTTGGCTTCGGCCTCGGTACGATCACGCGCGCGGGAACCGGCGTCCATTTAACAGGCACAGACACAAACGCCACTTCCGGCGATCCGACTTTGCC
>DASUPZ010000237.1:0-4252 GCA_036280855.1 Pyrinomonadaceae bacterium
CCACTAGACATCATCAGTCCAACGGTGGGACCAAAGCGGCGACAAGTCGCCGCACTCCAAGGTGGGACGCATGACTAAACCATTAGATATCGTCATCCTTGGTCTTTCGATTACCTCGTCGTGGGGCAACGGACACGCAACGACTTATCGCGCGCTCGTCCGCGCTCTCAGCGCGCGCGGGCACAACGTCTGTTTCCTCGAGCGCGACATGCCGTGGTACGCCGAACATCGCGACCTGCCGAATCCGCCTTACGGCCTGACACAACTCTACAAATCAGTCGCCGAGTTGCAGAAGAAGTTCGAAACGAGGGTGAAGGACGCCGATCTGTGTATCGTCGGTTCGTATGTGCCTGACGGCGTTGCAATAGGCGATTGGGTGATGCGCACCTGCCGCGGTGTGAAAGCGTTCTACGATATCGACACGCCCATCACACTCGCGAAACTTGCCGCGGGCGATACTGAGTACCTGAGCCCGCGTTTGGTGCGTCGCTACGACTTGTACCTATCGTTTACCGGTGGTCCAGTGCTCAGGAAAATCGAACACGAACTCGGATCGCCTCGCGCCCGCGCGTTGTACTGTTCGGTCGATCCGAAGTGCTACTTCCCGATCGACATCCGTCCCAAGTGGGACCTCGGCTACATGGGCACGTACAGCGACGATCGCCAGCCTTCGCTCGACGAGTTGTTGATCGAGCCTGCGCGTCGTTCGCGCAAATTGAGAACAGTCGTTGCCGGACCGATGTATCCGCAGGACCTATCGTGGCCCACGAACGTCGAACGAATCCAGCACCTTGCCCCGGCATCGCATCGTCGCTTCTACAGTTCGCAGCGGTTCACCTTAAATATCACGCGCGCCGACATGCGGACTGCCGGCTACTCTCCGAGTGTTCGCATCTTCGAAGCAGCGGCGTGCGGCACGCCGATCATCAGCGACAACTGGTCGGGTTTGGAAACGTTTTTCGAGCTCGAAAAAGAGATCCTGACTGCATCTTCCGCAGACGAGGTCCTCGTCTACCTCAATGAGATTTCTGAAAAAGATCGACGGGCGATCGGCGAGCGCGCGCGACTGCGTGTGCTTGCCGCGCACACTTCAGAACAGCGGGCGCTCGAACTCGAAAACTACGTTGCCGAAGTTATGCAAACAGCAGCAACAGCAACCGCCAGTGCACAACCGGCAGGAGCAATTGCATGACGACTTTCTTTCTCATCAGACACGCATCGTGCAACGGGCTCGGACGCACGTTGTGGGGCCGAACTGCCGGAGTGTGCCTGAATGAGAAAGGACAACTTCAGGCACAACGACTCGCAAACAGGTTCTCCGGAATCACATTGCAAGCCATCTACAGCAGCCCGCTTGAACGGGCCGTTGAGACGGCCGAAACCATCGCTCGGACGACGAACCTGGAAGTGATCAAGAGCCCTGCGTTTGATGAGATTGATTTTGGAGAGTGGACGGGTAAGTCGCTCGAGTCGCTCTCGAGCGATGAACGCTGGCGTCGTTTCAACACGTATCGCAGTGCAACGAGAATTCCGGGTGGAGAGTCGTTTCTCGAAGTGCAGAACAGAACAGTTCGGGAGTTGGACGCGCTGGCATCGCAATACGGGCGGGCGAGCGTGGCGATCGTGTCGCACGCTGACGTGATCAAGGCAGCGGTCGGTTATTTCTCGGCGACCCCGATCGACCTGCTGGATCGAATAGAAATCTCTCCCTGTTCGATAAGTGTAGTAGCAATGGATGGAGACGTGGCGCGGCTGTTAACGATAAATAACCGGTGCAACCTGACTCAGCTCTGGGGTTGATCACGGCTCGAAATGAAGATCACTTTCTTCGGTCTAACAATCAGCTCATCGTGGGGCAACGGCCACGCGACGTTACTGCGCGGTCTCTTCAAAGCACTCGTTGCTCGGGGGCACACCGTGTCGTTCTTTGAGCGGGATGTTCCTTACTACGCGGCGCACAGAGATCTCGTTGAATCGCGCGGAGTAGATCTCCATCTCTACAGCGACTGGCGCGAGATCAAATCGTCAGCGCGGCAAGTCGTCGCGGAATCAGATGTCGCTGTCGTAACCTCGTATTGTCCCGACGGTATCGCCGCCACCGAACTCGTAGTTTCATCAAACGTTAACCTGCGCGTCTTCTACGATCTCGACACGCCCGTTACGCTCGAAGCCCTGCAACAGGGCGAGCCACTCGCCTACATAGGACCACGCAAACTCGCCGGCTTCGATCTGGTCCTTAGTTATACAGGCGGCGCTGCCCTCAGCGCTCTACGAGATCAACTTGATGCGCGTCGTGTGGTTCCCTTATTTGGCAGTGTCGATCCCGAAATTCATCATCCGGCGCCACGCCGCGCGAGTTACGAAGCCGATCTCTCGTACCTCGGAACTTACGCGCCCGATCGCCAGCAGGTGCTCGATCGTCTGTTTCTTCAAGTCGCGCGCAGGGCGCCCGAACAGCGATTCGTTATTGGCGGATCGAAATATCCGGTTGATTTTGCGTGGCAGCCAAATATCTGGTACGTGCAGCACGTGCCACCATCGGCGCACGCTGCGTTCTTCTGTTCGTCTCGATTGACTCTCAACGTCACGCGCGGCGCGATGGCGCGCATGGGCTACTGCCCGTCAGGCCGGCTGTTTGAAGCAGCCGCGTGCGGCGTCGCGATCGTGTCGGACGAGTGGGCAGGACTGGAAAGTTTCTTTCAACCGGGTGTCGAGATCATCGTCGCGCGGAACACGCGCGATGTTCTCGCGGCGCTGCAACTTAGCGAAACTGAGCGCGAACGCATTGCGCGCGCGGGTCGGCAGCGAGTGCTCGAGTCGCACACGGCAAGTCATCGAGCGGCAGAACTCGAAACGATCTTCGAATCGGCGCGAGCGATGCCCGCACTCGAAAACAGTTATCACAAGCAAATGGTTGCTGAGGCGTGAGTGTTATGTGGGGAATTGTGCCGGCGGCAGGCATTGGCAGCCGTATTCAACCGTTAGCGTTTTCCAAGGAACTACTGCCCGTGGGCAGTCGCACTGAAAACGGCAACGAACGTCCACGCGCAGTCAGCGAGTATCTCGTCGAACGAATGATCATCGGCGGCGCGACCAGGATCTGCTTTGTCGTTTCGCCGGGCAAGTCTGACATCTTCGAATACTACGGCGGCGAGATTGGACCGACGACGCTCTGTTACACGGTGCAGCGAACGCCTGCCGGATTGTGCGACGCGATCTTCCGCGCCTTGCCGTTCATCGATCGCAACGAGGTTGTTGTGGTCGGACTTCCGGACACGATTTGGTTTCCGGAAGACGGTTTCTGTGCGCTTCGCGATGATCGACTTTCATTTCTTGTGTTTCCGGTGGACCAACCGGAGTTCTTCGATGCCGTAGTGGCTGATAAGGAAGGGCGAGTGTTGCGCATCGAGGTGAAACAGACCACGCCGAGTTCATCGTGGGTGTGGGGAGCATTCAAGATGCCCGGGTATGTGCTTCATCATCTTCATGCACTGTGGAAGAAACGCGATCGCTGTGATGAGTACATCGGGACGCTCGTAAACGCCTATCTCGAAGAAGGCGGGGAAGCTTTTTCAGTTCAGGCCGGGAAAGTTTACGTGGATGTTGGAACTCTGAACGGCTATCGCAAGGCGATGCGCGTGTTGAGTGAACAGGACGGGGATGCACCTGCGGCGCCGGTGCCAAACGATTACCATCCGGCGTATTTATGGAAATGATGAATACCGATCAAATTCGTCGTCGAGTTGCTGAGTTGGGCCAGTGGTTTCATAACCTCGACCTGGGCGGTGTGAAGACTGCTCCGGATCATTTTCTTGGTGACTATCCGGCAGTCAAGTGGGAACGTTTTTCGAAGGCACTGCCGCAAAACCTGAGCGGCAAAACCGTGCTCGACGTCGGCTGTAACGGCGGTTTTTATTCGATCAAGATGAAACAGCGCGGCGCCAGTCGCGTTGTGGGGATTGATACAGACAAAAAATATCTGGAGCAGGCGCGGTTTGCGGCGGAAGTGAGCCGCGTCGATATCGAGTTTCATAACCTGTCCGTCTACCGCGTTGCCGAACTGCAGGAGAAATTCGACCTGGTGCTGTTCATGGGTGTTCTCTATCACCTGCGACACCCGCTACTCGCTCTCGAACTGCTTCACGAACACGTGGTTGCCGATCTGCTGGTGGCCCAGTCGTTGCTTCGTGGTTCAAGCGAAAGCGCGGAAGTTCCACCTGACTTTCATTTTTGGGAAGAAGACACCTTTGAA
>DASUPZ010000238.1:0-4195 GCA_036280855.1 Pyrinomonadaceae bacterium
GGAAGCGTAAATCACCAGTTCGCCCGGCGCTCTTCGCACGCCACGATCTTTAATCTCCGCACTGACACTGTCACGCGCACACTTTAGGGCGAGGAGGTTCGCTTCCGAGCCTCCACTCGCCAGGGTCCCAAAACTCTGTGAACCATAGTTCAGCAGATCACAAAGCCAGCGAATCACACGCGCCTCGATCATCGCCGACGTTGGACCATTGCGCCATGCGCCCGCGTTCTGATTGAGCATCGAACTCAACGCGTCGGCCCAAACACCAACCGGTAAAGGCGTGGGATTAAACTGCCCAAAGTATCGCGGGCTCGGAACACCCATCGCGTTCGGAGCGATGTCCTCACGAAAGCGCGCGAGAATCGCTTCGAGCGCGATGCCCTTCTCGGGCAGAGGTTCGTCAAAGAGTTTTTCCAACTCCGCAGGCGTCGCTTCGGGCGTGACGCGGCGAACGGCCAGTCCGGCCACGTGCTCGCTGATGATCTGCGCGACAGCCGGACCGAGAAACTTATGTTGCTCAACAAATTCGTCAAACATGATCTATGCTTCTGTTCAATTTATGGATGAACGATTCAGATTCGAGCAAAGTTTGAGGTCAAACACGAAGAACTACGACCTCGAGCTAACTGCGGAAACCATAACACAGCTCGGCGACTACTACGCGTTGCTCTCGCGTTGGAACGAGCGCCTACATCTGGTAGCTCCATGCTCGCCGGAAGAGTTCGCAACCAGGCACGTGCTCGAGTCGTTGCTGCTCCTCAAACACTTGCCGCCGAGTGCGAAAGTGGCAGACGTCGGATCGGGTGGCGGATTGCCGATCATTCCCTGTTTGATTGCGCGCCCCGATCTGGAAGTGACGTTGATTGAGTCGTCGCAGAAGAAAGCGGTGTTTCTGCGTGAGACACTAAGAACGCTCAGCCGGAAAGCGACGATCGTCGCACGACGTTTTGAGGAGACTGAAGCGCCGGAGGTGGCGTTCGTAACTTCACGAGCGCTCGATCAATTCACGACTAAAGTTTCGACGTTGATCGAGTGGGCTCCGCGAGGTGCCACGTTGCTGTTATTCGGTGGAGAGACATTGCAGATCAAGGCGGAGAAATTTTTGATACCCGGATCAGAACGCAGATTTCTGTTTGTTTTAACCGCGGATAAGGCGGACTAGGACGGATCTTCACGGACGACGTCCTGAGGTTTCTTGTCCTGGCGCAAACCCTGAAACGATGGATGCCGGATGATGCCCTCGTCCGTCCACTCGGTAAATGCAACTTCGCCTACGAGTTTTGGTTCGGCCCAGACTGCCCGCCGCAAACCCGGATCTTTCGGTATTTGCTCAAAGGGCCGGGTGGGACGCGCGATTCGATCGATCATCTTCTTCAACTCGACGCGTTGCGCATTGCTGAAGCCGGTGCCGGCGCGGCCCGCGTAAATCAGTTTCCCCTTATCGTAGAAACCGAGCACGAGCGAGCTGAAAGGAATTCCCTTTTCCGACAGTGTGTAGCCGGCGATTACAAACTCCTGGCGCCTGATGCATTTGATCTTCAGCCAGTTGCGACTACGCGTTGATTCATACATTGATTCAGCGAGCTTCGAAACGATCCCCTCTAAACCCAACTTGCACGCCTCTTTAAAGAACTCTGCACCGTTCCCTTCGATGTGATCGCTATAGCGCAACAACCCGCTCTCCCCGACCGGGCCGAGTAGTTCCGCCAGTACGCCTTTGCGCTCTCGCAACGGCACTCTCGTCAGATTAAATCCGTCGAGATAAATCAGATCGAAGATGTGGAAGATCAGCCCTGAGCTGCTGCCCTTATTGATCGACTGCTGCAGCCTTTGAAAACTGGCGCGTCCGGACGGATCCAGGGCAACTATCTCGCCGTCGAGAATCGCACTCTTCAACGGCAACGCCTTCACGGCTTTGCCCACTGCGGCAAATTTACCCGTCCAGTCTTTCTGGTTCCGTGTCCAGAACCGGATTTGCCGGCCGTTCAAGTGGCATATCAACCGGTAACCATCAAACTTCAACTCATGAAGCCATTGCTCGCCCTCGGGAGGTTTATCAACCAGCGTAGCCAGTTGCGGTGATACAAATTCGGGCATTGGCGCCTTGCGCGCACCAGGGAGGTTCTTGATTAGCTTCAGATTCATGGTAGTGAACGGCATCGCGATTGCAATTTGTTGGAATTGACCATCTGGGTTGTATTGAAAGAGGTCAACGATTGTGACGACGGTAAACGATGATTCTAATGTCCGAAGCAGGGGACACAATCCTGCTCGGCCGATTCATGCCATGTACGCAACCAGACTCATGACTGAAATTTACCACCTGGTCCAACCCGGCGTACGCGAGACGCTGTGCGGGTTAAGGATAAGCCGGGTGACGTCCGAACGGAAGACAAACATGCTGCAGCTCATAAGCCAACTGCAGTCGAATTTGACGATTTGCAAACATTGCAAAAGGATACGAGGCCAGGAAGTGCAGAATGTATAAAAAAAACATCCACAGATTACACAAACAATGTGCAATCTGTGGATGCGTGTTTAGTGAAAAGTTAGTTACGACTCTTCGCCGTCAGGAGCAGCGACGACGTCGCCATCGTTAGACGTTGCCGCCGGCACTATGATCGGTTCACGCGCGGGCACCACGATATCGTGGCCACCGACGATGTCCGGAAACTCATCGAGTTCGCGTTCACGTGCCTGATCAATTGTTTCATCACGCTGGATTTCAACGTTGCGGTAATACTCCATGCCCGTTCCGGCAGGAATCAACCGCCCCATGATCACGTTCTCCTTCAAGCCACGCAGGTAATCGACGCGACCGGAGATAGCGGCCTCGGTAAGCACGCGCGTAGTCTCCTGGAATGACGCCGCCGAGATGAAGGAGTCAGTCGAGAGCGAAGCTTTTGTGATACCCAGCAACAGCGGCTCGGCCTGCGCCACTTCGCCGTCGTCTTGTCGTACACGCTCGTTCTCGTCCTGGAAGCGGAACCGATCAACCTGCTCTTCGAGCAGAAACTCGGTATCACCGACTTCCTTGATCTTCACCCAGCGCAACATCTGCCGCACGATTACTTCGATGTGCTTGTCGTTGATGTTCACGCCCTGTAGACGATAGACCTCCTGGATTTCGTTTACGAGGTATTCCTGCAAACGACTCATACCCAGGACGCGCAGAATATCGTGCGGGTTGAGTGGGCCATCCATGAGGGCTTCGCCGGCACGAACGCGATCGCCGTCCTGCACGTTGATGTGCGTACCGCGCGGGATGTCGTACTCGCGCTCTTCACCGTCGTCGCCGGTAATGATCAGCTTGCGTTTACCTTTGGAGATTGCTCCGAGCGCCACAGTGCCGTCGATTTCAGACATGACTGCCGTTTCCGCAGGACGGCGGGCTTCGAAAAGCTCGACGACGCGCGGCAAACCGCCGGTGATGTCTTTCGTCTTGGTTGTTTCGCGCGGAATCTTCGCAATGATGTCGCCCGGCTCAACTTCTTCGCCGTCCGTCACCATCAGGTTCGCACGCACAGGCATCTGGTAAGTCTTCAACACCTTGTTGCTGGCGCTGCGAATTTCCAGACGCGGCTGTTTCTTTTCGTCAGGTGAATCCTTGACGACCATGCGCGACTGACCGGTTACTTCGTCCACTTCCTCGTCAAACGTCACGCCTTCCTTCAAGTCCTGGAACTTAACGTGTCCAGCCACTTCGGTAAGAATCGCGAACGTGAACGGGTCCCACGTTGCCAGGAGTTGATCCTGTGTAACGCGGCTGCCGTCTTCGACAAGAATGTGGGCGCCGTAAACGATCTGATAACGAGCGGCTTCACGACCGCGATCGTCAATAATCACCAGTGAACCATTGCGATTCATGGCGATGCGCTCGCCCTTGCGACTCTTCACAGTCTGCAACTCGAGGTACTTGATGGTACCGTCCTGACGGGCCTCGTGCTTCGACGACTCTTCAAGACGGGCCGTACCTCCGATGTGGAACGTGCGCATTGTTAACTGCGTTCCGGGCTCACCAATTGACTGTGCGGCGATAACACCGACCGCCTCGCCAATTTCAACCGGTCGACCGGTGGCAAGATTTCGTCCGTAACACTTGATGCAGCAACCACGTCGTGATTCGCAGGTAAGCACCGAGCGAATTCTGACTCGTTGTACACCTGAGCGCTGAATCTCGGATGACAAATCTTCG
>DASUPZ010000239.1:0-39511 GCA_036280855.1 Pyrinomonadaceae bacterium
GTGCGCAAGCTGCGCCTCATAGGCTTCGTGAAAAAGCTGGTTCGCTTCGTAACGTCTCGCGGCTGTTGGATCGTCGTCCATAAACCTATCCGGCCCGTCAGGCGCCTCCTTGGAGTGCGGCGGCCTGGCGCCGCTTTGGTATTCGATCGAGCGATATCGATAACAAAGCGGCGCCAGGCCGCCGCACTCCAAGGTCTATTTACAATCCGTGTTCGCCTTTCCCGCTGTGTCCAGGCGTTTAATGCGTCCCTCAACCTTCGGCGCAATCGCCGACACCGACGTGATCGCTTTCTTAACAACGTCAACGTCGATCGGCGCCTGGTCCGGGGGAATCACGACCTTCGCATTCTTCAGCATCGAATAACCGTCGCCGCCGTCAAGCGCCACAAAGCTCGTAGTGGTCAACGTGTACGTCTTCGTGTTAACAAGCGGCTGCCCATTCACCTTCACATCCACGATCCTCGAACCCGGCGGGCGACTCGCGTCAAACGAGAATTCAAGACCTGACACCTGGGGAAAGCCACCGGGCTCCGCGCCTGGCGCCGTGCGACTAACGCCGTGCTCGAGTGTGGCACGCAACGTTTCGCCTGTCACCTCGATCTTTACGAGTTTGTTCTTGAACGGGAGAATCGACAAAAGATCCCTTTGCGTCAACTTTCCCACGCTGAGGATGGTGTCGGCGCGGATCGATCCGCCGTTCAGAAGTCCGATGTCGGCGTTGGTCGACTTCCGAAAAGCGTCGGCGATGAAGTTGCCGACGTTCGTTTCCTGAGTGCGGCTTTCAAAACTGCGCGCGTCCAGTGCGACGCTGGTGCTGCCGATCGGCTGGGCCAACTCGGCGAGCAGTGACGAGTACTTCTTATAGATCGCGGTAAACTCAGTCGCTTCCGGCGTCGAACTGTCGACCGGTATCACTTTCCAATCGATACTTTCGAGTTCCCCCGTCGTTGGTGAGATGTTCAGATCGATGCGTCCCATTTCGCGTGCGTCGGCGGTCATCTTGAAAATCGGCGCCCTGCCCGCATGCGATTCAAGCAACGTGTGTTCGTGGCCGCCGATGATCAGGTTGACGCCCGCGCAACGCGCAACTTCCTTGTCTTCTCGCATCGACAGGTGGGTCAACGCGATGACAACTTTCACGCCTTGAGCGTGAAGTTGCGACACCATCTCTTTGGCCGTTTCGCATGGACTGCGAAATACAACGTTTTCACCCGGCTTTGACGTAGTTTTCGTATCCGGAAGAACCAGGCCAAAGAACCCGACTTTCACCCCGCCAAACTCGCGCACGACGTACGGCGCGACATCGGCGAACGGCTTGTTGGTCGTCGTATCGATCACGTTAGCGGCGATCCAGCTAAATTTGGACTCCTTGACCCTTTGTTTCAGCACCTCAGGTCCAAAGTCAAACTCATGATTTCCAAACGTTGCGTAGTCGAGGCCCGCTGCGTTCCATGCGTCAATCATTTGCGCGCCTTTGTAAGTGATCGACTCGACGGACGGCGAGATGGTGTCGCCGGCCATGAGCAGGAGGGTGTTTGGATTTTCCTGCTGGATCGCTTTCTTCATCGTCATCACGCGGCCGAGCCCTCCCTTCGTGCCTTGATCGACGGGCGCAAACTGGTAGACGTCGTTTACCTGAAGGAGCGTGACCTTGACGTTACAGTCCTGCTTCTGTTGCGCCGCGATCGAAAAGATCGTGACTGCTAAAAGGACCAGGGCCAGCGCTGTCCGGCGCGCAAACATCAAATGGGCATTCATGCGAGTGACCTTTCGCTTGTTGTGGAGATTTTAATAGGTCTTATATGAGCTATACGACCTATTGCACAGAGTATACTCGGGGTCTTCAATGCCGGATAGAGAAACACTATTCATTACCGGATTTCCGGGTTTTATCGCGAACCGCTTGCTGGAACGTCTCGCCGAGCGCGACTGTCGTTTCATACTGCTCGTGCAGCCCGCTCTCGCGACGCGCGCGCGTGACGAGATCGCGCGGCTCATGGCGTTGAGCGGAAAGACCGCTGACGACTTTCAAATCGTCGAAGGTGACATCAGCGAAGCCGGGCTCGCATTGAAAGCTGCAGATCTCAATCTGGTCCGCCAGCAAACCACGCGCGTTTTCCACCTCGCCGCGATCTACGATCTCGCCGTTCCTCGTGAACCTGCTATGCGTGTGAACCCGGGCGGCACTCGCAACGTGCTCGACGTCGTCCGTTCCCTTCCGCACCTGCGCCAGTTTCATCACGTCTCGACCTGCTACGTTGCGGGGAAACGTGAAGGCGTGATCCTCGAAACAGAGCTTCGACACGAAGCAGGCTTTCGGAATTTTTACGAAGAGTCGAAGTATCTCGCGGAACTGGAAGTCGAATCAGCGAAGAGTGAGCTGCCTGTTACGATTCACCGCCCGGCGGTTGTTTGCGGTCATTCCAAAACCGGTGAAACGGGGAAGTACGACGGCGTTTATTATCTGATTAACTACCTTCTGCGTTGGCCCAGCGGGCTTTCGTTGATCAATATCGGAAATCATGAAGTCAGTTTGAATCTCGTGCCGGTGGATTTTGTCGTCGACGCGATGGCGGCCTTAGCTTTTGACGAAAGCGCGATCGGCAAAACGTTGCAGCTCGCCGATCCCGCTCCGCTCACAACCAACCAGCTATTCAACTCAATAGCCAAATCGATCGACAATCATCAATCCCGCATCACCGCTCCACGGTCATGGGTCTATTTCTTCCTCATGCTTCCGCATGCGCCGAAGATCTCGCACCTGCCACACCATGCCGTCCCCTACTTCTTCGTCAAGCAACTCTACGACACGAGCCAGGCCCAGCAACTTCTCGCCCCGCACCACATCCACTGCCCACCCTTCGAAACTTACGTCAACAACATCGTCAATTACGCTCGGCATCATCCGGTGCTTTAAGTTCAGAGTTCAGCCTTTAGGCTGCTCTTTGCCCGCGGACAAGCTAAAGCTTGAACTCTGAACTGGCTGCTTGACAATCCGTGGGTTTAGAATTAGTCTAAATCCACTGTGAAGGACACAAAGCAAAAGCCGAAGCTGACGCCGCAGCGGGAGGCGGTCTACCAGGTCATCCAGGAACGTGACGACCACCCGACGGCCAGCGATATTTTCGAGGCCGCGCGCCGGCGTCTGCCCAGTATCAGCTACGCAACCGTCTACAACTCGTTGCGCTACCTGAAAGAAGCCGGGCTCGTGCTCGAAATAAGTTTTGGAGACAGCGCCAGTCGTTACGACCGCGAAACTCACCGGCACGACCACGCCATCTGCAACGATTGCGGAAAGCTGGTCGACTTTGATTTGCCGGATACAGCGAAACTTATGCAAGCCGCCGCTCGCAAATCTCATTTTAAGCCGCAGTCGGTTCACCTGACGTTACGCGGGTATTGTCCCGACTGCGTGACAGGAAATTCAGCAATAACTAGTTAACGGAACTAAATTCATTTGGAGGATACATGACAGCAGCAGCAACAGCAGTAGCAGCAGACAAGGCGATGGTGGGCCAGCCCGCGCCGGATTTCGAAATGGCCTCGACTAAGAACATTGAGAAGCTCAACGAGCCCGTCAAACTTTCCGAATACAGAGGCAAGTGGCTCGTACTCGTTTTCTATCCACTCGATTTCACGTTCGTTTGCCCGACGGAGCTGACGACGTTCAGCGATCGTTACCAGGACTTCGTCGATATCGGCGCGGACATCATCGGTATTTCGACAGACTCGGTCTATTCGCACCGTGCCTGGTTGAACACGCCGCGCGACAACGGTGGCGTTCAGGGCTTGAAGTACCCGTTGGCGGCTGATGCGACGAAGAAAGTCGCAAGTGATTACGGCGTTTTGATCGAGAGCCGCGGTATCGCGTTGCGTGGACTTTTCGTGATCGATCCTGAAGGCATTCTTCGTTACAAGGTCGTTCACGATTTGAACGTTGGCCGTTCGGCAGAAGAAACTCTGCGCGTGATTCAGGCGTTGCAGACCGGCGGTCTTTGCCAGGCTGAGTGGAAGCCAGGGCAGAAGACACTTAACTAACACGAACCTCCTTGGAGTGCGGTGACTAGTCACCGCTTTGGTCCTACTGCGGAATGCATGCTGTCTCGGGACCAAAGCGCCGACAAGTCGGCGCACTCCAAGGAGGCGCATGAACTTAGAGACAATAACGATGGCGATGAAGATTGGAACACAGTTGCCCGGCTTCGAAGGGGCAACAGAGTGGTTTGGCGGAACACAGGCCCACGTGGAATCAGAGATCGCGGGCCATCCGACCCTGGTTCACTTTTGGTCGGCAAGCTGCGGGATCTGCAAAGACAACCTGCCGCGCGTCGCGGAATGGCGCGATGAGAAAAGAGATCAGGGTCTGCGTGTAATAGGCGTTCACATGCCTCGCTATGAAAGCGATACCGACGTCGAGGCAGTGCGCGATCTAATTGGCAAGTATGGGATCACGGAACCGGTTGCGGTTGATAACGAACACCGTTTGAAAGACGCATTCCAGAACGATCAAGGCTACGTGCCTGCGTATTACCTGTTTGACGCCGAAGGAAAGCTTAGATGTTTTGCCGCGGGTGAGCGCGGGCTGGATATGTTGAAGACAGCGGTCGAGCGTGTTTTATCGACCAACTAAGATCCCGCTAGTAGTTCCCACAACCGGGTCAAAAGATAGACACTGACGGCGGCGCTGGCGATTGCGAGTGCCGCCAGCACAACGATAATCCCACCGACAAAAAGCCAGTCACTGGCTCGTCCTGCTCGCACTTCATCCGGCGAAACTGTCGCTCGCTTGTTGAGCAGTTCGAGGTTTTTCCGGTTCGACTTCCACCACGCGTCTGCCAAATCTCCAACGAGGGGCAACGAGCCAAGCAAGTAGTCGATCCCGATGTTCAGGCCCATGCGCAGCATTGTGATTTTCGGAACGCGATAACGAACGGCGGCGGCGAGGATGTAGAACGAGACGAGTGTGGTGCTGGTATCGCCGAGTACCGGGATGAGCCCGGTCAGTGCGTCGAGTCCAAAGCGCCAGCCGAGGACGGGCACTCTGAAGACGTCGTCCATGAGCCATCCCAAACGGTCGAGGCTCTTGTCTACACCGGCGGCGTCGGTTTGACGGCTCAGCGGATACGCGTTACTTGCTGCCAAAAGAACTTCCCCACTTTCGCTACGGCATTAAACGGGTTATCACCCGACTTTTGGGGAGGCTGTTTTGCGGTAATTCCCAGCGTTGCGGCTAACTCCTGATCCGGGGGCGCGATGTCTTCGTCACCTCGCTTCGCAGTCAGCCAGCGGGTAAATGTACGTCCAATCATCCGCCTTTGTTCGACCGGGGCTTCGGCCACGAGCGCGATCCGCAGGTCTTCAAGCTGCGCAATCTCGTGAAGATTTGCCTGGTAGTAGTTGCGGAGCGCGGCAAACATCTTCTCGTCGCCGAGCGTCTTTTGCAGATCGACAAACATCAACGCACCTTTCGCACTCACGATCGCTGTGTACTGGAACGTGTTGCGATAGTCGCGCGTGGGGCGATTAGCGTCCATGTCGTCGCCGCCGAAGGTGCGATAGAGACGATAGACACCACGCACCTGATCGTTAAGAACAGCCGCCGCTTTTTCCTGACCGTACATGCGTTGGTAGTAGAGCAGCGCCGACCACGACGTGAGAGCTTCGTCGAGCAAAGGCTCGCGCGCGGGATCGTTGCCGACGCCGACGCCCCACCACTGGTGCGCGACGAGATGCGCGACCGCCCATTCAAGACTCTCCTCGACTGACGGCCGTTGCTCGCGAATGATCTCGGGCAGGTTGCGAACGGTGGGCGAGTCGAAATCGACGTAATAGGCGCTGGCGATTACGTTGAGACCCGAAAATTCGCAACTTCCCAGTCCGGCAACGAGTGGCACTTCAGCGATGCTGATGGTCTTGTAAGGCAGTGGTCCAAAAAGCGTATTGAAAGTTCGCAACGCGTTTGCAGCGACCGTGAGCGCGCGTTTACCGACGCGTTCATGCTCCGCGAGATAGATCGATCTGACGTCGACGCCCTGCACTTCCGTGTGTTCGCTGCGCAGCCCGCGTCCGGCGAGAATCGCGAAGTCGCGAAACGCCGAGGCAGTGAACGTTTGGCCTTTATCGGTTCTGCTGCCCGTTTCAGTGCCGGAAGTGAAGACTTCAACGCCTTGATTTATCGAGACTGTGACTTCGTAATCCGCGGCTTCATTGAAGATAACATCGCCGACTGACGGTTCGAGCTTGCGTCGCCACTCGTCGCCGTCACGCACGGCGAGCACTGGATAGGCGGAGCCGAGAAGCATCACGCCACGACAGCGGAAGTTGATGTCGCGAGCGCGTCGCATTTCCCGATCGTCTCTCAAAGCAGCGCTGACCTGTTTCACGACGTGCGTCGTGAGGCTCGTTTCATCGCGATCGATTTCGGGCACGGAGCCTTTGAACTTGATGACGACTTCAGTTGAGGATTCAGGAGCGACGGGTTCACGCAGATTAACGCGGAGTGTCGTGCCTTGATCGTCGAGTGAAGAAAAAAGTGGTGAATCGTCTACGCCCGCGCGTACTTCGACGACGTCGAGACGCGGCTCATCTGTTTCGGCCGGCGCTGAACTGTTTGGTTGAAACTGCTGATCGCCGGTGCGCAGGTTTGGATAGAGATGAAAGTAGATGATCGACGTGGATTTCTCGCCGCGATTGACCCAGCGAACTCGTTCGACGCCCGTGTAAGTAAGGTTTTCGAAGTCGATCTTCAGATCGATCTTGTAAGAGTGTCTTTGGACTTCCTTCGCCGGCTGCTGCCCATGCGCCACACCCGCGTAAACGAGGCTAACAAAGATGCACACGGCCAAAAGCTCAACGCTACTCCTTGGAGTGCGGCGACTTGTCGCCGCTTTGGTCCAACCTTTACAAAATGCTTTCATAGACTGCTTCAATACTCGGGACCAAAGCGGCGACAAGTCGCCGCACTCCAGGGAGTCGCTTTATCCTCTGCGGCGTGGTTTCCCTTGCCGGATAGTGATCGACTGGATAACGTCGCCGCGCACGATCCGATCAACAACCTCCATGCCGCTTACGACATGTCCAAAAACTGTATAACCGCCGTCGAGATGCGGCTGCGGCGCGTGCGTGACAAACCACTGTGAGCCGCCCGTGTCTTTGCCTGAAAGTGCCATCCCAACGGTGGCGCGGTCGTACATCACTTCGTTGATTTCGCAGCGGATCTGATAACCAGGCCCGCCGTTGCCGTCGCCGCGCGGATCGCCATCCTGAATCACGAAATTCGGCACTACTCGATGAATCGTGACGTTCCGATAATAAGCTCGTTGTGCAAGCTGTACGAAGTTGTCCACTGTCAGAGGGGCTGCGTCGGGGAGAAGTTCCATAGTAAACGAACCCTTGCTGGTAGTCACGACCGCTCGAACGCTCCGGCCAACACGGGCGAGGGCGCGTGTGTAATCTGCGCCAGTGTTTCGCGACTGAACAGTGCCGATTTGCGAGGAAAAATCGCCTGCGCCGTTTGCTTTCAACAGACTGGCGGCGCGTCGTCGAACAAGATAATCGCCTGATTTCAGCGCGGCTTTGATGTGCTCGTTGGCCGCCTCGCTCTTCTGTTTTCCGAGCGCGTCGAGAATCGAGAGCGCTGCGTCGTTCAACGTGTCGGTTGCTGCCCGCGGCCAGGCGGCGGCGAGGGCGCGAGTGTTTTCTTCGGACGGAGGCAGATCGCCGAGTAGATCGGCAGCCGTGCCGCGGACGATGACGTCGCTGTCGCTGAGCTGTGCGCGTGCGACTGTCGCCAGATCCTGCGGTTTGAAAGCGGCGAGGGCGCGTAGCACGTCGGGAATCGCGTATTCCGAATGAACCGCGACGAGTGTGTTGATGGTGAGTCCGGAGTTTCGGTAGTCGAGCATCGCGCGAAGAAGCGATTGCGCCGTGGCCGCGAGCTCCGATTTGTTTTTGACTGTATCCGGTAACGCTGCGATTTCACCCAAACCCGCCGCAACACCTGACGCCGCATTCCAATTGATCAGGATCGTTTCCTGCACTTTTCGCTTCGCCGCGTCGCCCGAACCAAACTCGGCGAGATAAGCTGCGGGAGCGATGCGTACAAAAGCAGTTTCGACTTCCGGCGCCGTGTGATGGAGGCTTTCGTTTACTTTACGCAGCCAGGCGATGGCCGTTTGATCTTCTTTTTGGGCCAGGAGACGTCCGAGTGTGGTCGCGATTTCGAGAACTTCGTTGATGTCACCTGACCCTTCCTTTGCTCCTCGTGCGGCCAGCACCTCACCATGTTTCAACAACGGTTCCGCAGCGCGCGGATCCTTCAGAGAGGCGAGCGCGCGGATGGCGCTGACTCTGACTCGGGAATCCATGTCGCCCGTCGCGAGATTCACGAGCGACTCGTACGCGGCCTTGTCTTCAGTCACGCCAAGCACGCGTGCAGCATTGGCGCGAACGTTTGCGTCAGGATCTTTTGTCAGCAGGCTTCGGAGTTGAGTATTTCCATCGTTGAGACGCAGGCGTGCGAGTGCGTTTGCAGCATCGGAGCGCACTCGAGGTGACGAATGAGACAAAAACTTCGCGATCACCGGGCCGGCGCCTGCCGGTCTTGCTCGCAATGTAGCTGTCAAACCGAGGAGTATCGCCTGCTGGTTTAGAGTTTCAGCTTTGAGGGCGTTGAGGATCGCGGCACCGAGTTCGCGTTGACGCGTTTCCTGATCCCTGGGCAAGGCTCCGGCGATTTTACCGAGCGCTTCGATGGCCCTGGCCCTCAGTTCTCCTGCCGCTGACGTATTCTTCAAGACAGCAAGCAGCGCATCTGCACCTGCGGCTGATTCAACTTCGCCGATCGCAAACGCTGCCATCGAACGAACACCCGGATCATTGTCTTTTTCGAGCAAACCGGTAAGTGCAGCGATCGAATCCTCATTGCCGATCCTTCCCGCGGCGAGTGCCGCACGTTGACGGACCACAGCATTCGGGCTTGTAAAAAGATTGCGCAGATCGTCATCCCAGCGGCGCTGATCTTCAGCTTTTATGATCAGCAGGAGTGTTGCTGGTGGAACAGGCCTGGCGGTACGTCTTTGAGCAACTGCGACGGAAGACACGCCGAGAACGCAGATTAGGCCCAGCAGTATTGTTCTGTTTGACATGTGACCTGAATCATATAACAGGATCCTGTAAATCTTCGAAATCCTGTAATCCTGTCAAAGAAAAAGGGTGGCCCCAGATGACCACCCCTAACTCGAATCTTGAAAATCAACTAGCTGACGCTGGTTGAGATTGCCGGAATATCCGCGGGCTTCGTCTGCATCCGAGACGTGTCGAGCGGCTCTTCCTTCTTCTTCGTCTTCTCGGCTGCCGATGCCATCTGGAGCATCTTGCAGGTGCCCTCAAACACGGCGCCTTGCTCGATGATCAACGACGGCGTCTGGATGTTGCCGTTGACCTTTGCGGCGCGGCCCAGTTCAAGTCGCTGAGTCGCGATGATGTCGCCGTTGATGGTGCCATGAATAACGGCTACTGCGACTTCGATATTCGCGTCAACTTTGCCATTCGCGCCAACGATGAGCGTACCGCTGGAGGAGCTGACGCGGCCCGAAAGGTGGCCGTCAACTCTCATCATGGCCTTAAAATTAGCTTCGCCGGTGACAACAGTACCGCCGCCCACGAAACCGCTGAGCGTACCTTCTTTAATATCTCGTGCCAGCGTTTCGCTCTCGGTCATTGCTCGCGAAGCGCTGGGTGCTGCCGGTTCGGGTGCCGGTTTTGCTTCAACACCCGTTCCTTGATAGGAGTAGGTCTTGGCGGTTGAGTAATCAGGAACCTCCGGTTTGTGATTCGAGTTGTCGTTTTCTTCCTGATCTTTGTTCTTTCCTATCCTGAGCATCTTATACCTCCGTAAATATGGGGGCGCGGAAGTTTGTCACCGGCCGGGAACCTTGATGCAACGAAACGACGCGCTTGCCTTTTGTGGTGGATTGTTTGCTAGCTTAGACCGCTAGTACGAATGACGCCGCCGCAGAAGCGGGCTTCCCATCATAGACAAAGTCTGCGGTGCGTGTCTAGCTTTGTAACAAATTTATAATTCGTGGCATCCTGAGACGTGATTATGAAGGCTGAGAGCAGGACCAAGACCAAATTACTACGCCACGTGGGTGAGGCCATCGCCGACTTCGCCATGATCGAAGACGGCGACCGCGTAATGGTCTGTCTTTCCGGCGGGAAAGACAGTCATACACTCCTGGACCTTTTACTCGACCTCAGGCGCCGGGCGCCCGTTAGTTTTGACCTACTTGCCGTCAATCTGGACCAAAAACAGCCGGGATTTCCCGCTGAAGTGTTGCCCGCCTACCTGAGTAAGCTCGATGTTCCGTTTCGCATCGTCGAGCGCGACACGTATTCCATCGTCAAACGACTTGTACCGGAGGGCAAAACTTACTGCTCCGTATGTTCGCGACTGCGCCGCGGCATTCTTTACAACATCGCCGTCGAGGAAGGCTGCAACAAGATCGCGCTCGGGCATCACGCCGACGACATCATTACGACGCTGCTGCTGAACCTGTTTTACGTCGGTTCTTTGAAGTCGATGCCGCCGAAGCTTCGTTCAAACGACGGGCGCAACACGGTCATACGACCCCTGGCCTACTGTAGCGAGCGCGACATCGCGCAATACGCCGCGGAGGAGGAGTTTCCGATCATTCCGTGTGACCTTTGCGGTTCGCAGAGCAATCTGAAGCGCGTGCGCATAAAGAACCTGATTTCCGAACTCGAGAAGGAGATCCCTCACGTCCGTGCATCGATGCTTAATGCGCTCGGCAACGCAACGCCGTCGCATCTTCTCGATCATCAGCTCTTCGATTTCAAGTCGATGCGCAACGCTACCGGCGACGTCGAAGCCGAGCTGGACCTCGCGGTGGGCCACACTGACAACGATCTAAAACCGGCGCTGGTCTCGGTCGGATGATCTTGTTTGTGACTTTTGTGCTGTTTTGTGGCTATGAAAGAACTTGATTTTAGCGGCTTCCCTCCGGGCACCATCACCGAATACACGACCCTCGTCTGTCTCGCGTGCATCTTCGACATCTTCACCAAGCAGATCGGCCTCGCGCCTCGTTCTGCATATTCAGAGATCAAACGCTACACGCCGACAGTCGAAGAGTTGACTTCACGCATAGCAGTTCGACCATTCTTCGATAGCGACGAGAAGCACCCGCGCTGCCCCTATTGCAACGCCGCGAAACGCTGGCACGCACGTCTCGACACTTACGCCATCGAAGGCGGAAAAACCACCGACGCACCACGCCGCAAGCTCGTGAAAAGTGTTGAGAAGAAAAAGGACCAGTTTGCTGTGATCGAAGTGAAGTCTGATCGTCGCAGCGCATTCTTCGACTGGCTTGACAACCTGCGGATCACGCTCGACCTGAACGAAGACTCGTGGCTTCTCGACGCTACGAAAGCTTATCTCGAACGCAAAGAACCAAAGCAAAACTGGACGGAGATCTTCGACGGACTGCGCACCGTACGTCCCTCATCGCGTGTCGCAGACGGATGGCAGCGGGACGGCGCGCGACTCTTCCTCGCACCGCCGCTCTACAACGAATGCTTACTGGTCCAGTACCTCGTGAGCCGTTCGCACGAGCACGGCGGGCGCACGCTCGAAGGGCGGCTCACGTTGCAGGAGCTGATCCGTCGCATGCGCAACAGCGGCTATCTTGCGGCGCACAGCATCTCAGCCACCGGCCAGTTCGAGATCTTCGAAAAACTCCTCGACGAAGTCGCAGGCTCCGGTAACCTCAAAGTTTATTACTTCGTGGACCGGCGCGAATTCATCGACAAAGTAAAATCCGTCTACGCCAGCTACGCCTAAAATCCGCGTCTTCCATCCGCGTTTATCCGCGTCGCGGTTTGTATTGATTAATTAATTGGACCAGGCCTTTGGTCGATTTGTGGCGGTATTTGTAATAAGTCGTGAGGTCGGGAATCACTTGTTGCAGCAACGTTTGATACTCAGGCCGGCCGGTTGCAAGTCCTGCTGCTCGCGCGTATGCATCGATCATCGCATCGGCCACTGCGTCAAGTTTCTTGAGCGCATCGTCTTTATCCTTACCTTCAGCCATCGCTTCGTACGCTTTCATCTGCGTGATGTAATCAACATTGATCAATCTGCCAAGCAGCGCGAAGTTTGTCGGATCGTACGGCGATAAGGCGGCCGCTTTCGTTAACCGTGCTTTTGCTTCAGGACCGTTGTCTGTAGCGAGATAGAGAATCGCGGTGTACTGGTAAAGTTCGCCCAGGCTGGCTTTGTAATCAGCCCACGTTATCTCATCAAAACTCGCCGGCCTCTTGCCTGCCTCGATCAACCCGATTGCTTTCACGCCATACTGCAACGCGACGTCTGCATGCTTGCGATTTTTCTTGCGCGCTTCTTCCGCGCCCGCACGCGCCATGCGCGCGAGCACGTAAAGATCGTCAGGGTTCTTCGCGAGCATCTCGCCGGCGAGCGCGAACGCGTCGTCAGGCCGGTTGGCACTTGAATACGCCTCGAGTGCAAGTGGCCCAAGAACCTCTTTCTCCTGCTCAGACGTGAACACTGCCTGCGCTCTTTCGAAAAGCGCAAGCACGACTGTGCCGTTTTTGATCTTCATTATCTCGGCCGCGACGAGTTGGGCGATGGCGAGACGCGATTCGCTCTTTGGAAACCTGGCTATGAAGTCTTCTGCGGCTGTGAGCTTTGTGGTGGGATTCGTCGCGAGCTTGATTGCTGCGAGTGCTTCTGCTTCCGTCGGCGACTGTGCTTTCGCTGCCCCAGCAAAAACACAAAGACACAGAGTGATCATGAGTGCCTTCGTGCCTTTGTGCTTCGGCTTTGTCATTAGCAGTTGAGCCGTTCGCGGCGATAGTGATGCGTTACCGGCCGGCGTCGTCCGATGCCGATCGCGTTTCTCGAGATGATTAAGGTCGGCGGCAGTTGCCGTCGTTTGAATTCATTTGCCGGCGACTCGACGCGGTTAAGAATGTCGAGTACGAAGGCAGGCTCGAATCCTGTTGCGACGATCTCGTTTGGAGTTGCTTTCTGTTCGAAGTACAAGCGCAACACGCGATCGAGTTGGTCGTAAGGTGGAAGCGATTGATCGTCAAACTGTCCGGGCGCGAGTTCGGCCGACGGCCGTTTCGCGACGATCGCCTGGGGAATCAGCTCTTCACTCCGGTTGATATAATTTGCGACCGCGTAGACCTCGGTTTTCAAAACATCGCCGAGCACGGCGAGCCCGCCATTCGTGTCGCCATAGAGCGTGCAGTAGCCGAGCGCGAGTTCCGACTTATTGCCGGTTGAAAGCAGCAGGCGGCCTTCGTTGTTGGAGATCGTCATCAGGATGTTGCCGCGCAGTCTTGATTGCAGGTTCTCTGACGCGATCGATTTGTTTTCGACGGACGGCTCCGGCAAGTTCATCTGTTTAAGTAAAACTTTGTACGCGTCGGAGATGGAGTGTTCGATGACCGGCATGCCGAGGCGGCGGCCGAGCTCGACCGAATCGTCGATGCTCGAACGCGACGAGTAAGGCGAAGGCATCATCACGCTCAACACGTTTTCCGGGCCGAGCGCTTTGCACGCGAGCGCCGCGACCACTGTTGAATCGATGCCGCCGGAGAGTCCGAGCACCGCGCGTTTGAATCCATTCTTGCTCGCGTAGTCGCGAATGCCGAGTACGAGTGCGTCGTGAATAGTTTCGATGTCGTCGCCTGGCAAACAGAACGTGTCTTCGGTGTTGCTGTTGAGATCGACAGTGCCGATGAACTCTTCGAACGGCGGAGCCTGGAGAATGATCTTGCCGCGCGCGTCGGCGACGATGCTTGCGCCGTCGAAGATGACGCCGTCGTTACCGCCGACGAGATTGACGAAGACGATCGGAATCTTCGCGGCTGCAGCGCGATGCGACACCATTGCGCAGCGTTGGCCCATCTTGCCTTTGTTGAAAGGCGAAGCGTTGATCGAGACGAGCAGTTCGGCGCCGAGTTCGATCAGTTCGTCGGCTGGATCGTGTGTGTAGAGGCGTTCGCGCCAGAAGGTCTTGTCGTTCCAGAAATCTTCGCACACTGCGACGCCGAGTTTGTGATCGTTAAGATGGAAGAGATGGCGTTCGGTGCCGGGTTGGAAGTAACGCGGATCGTCAAACACGTCGTATTCGGGCAGGAGTGTTTTGTCGGCGAAGCCGAGAAGTTCCTGATTGCGAATTACGGCTGCTGAGTTGAAGAGACGCCTGCCCGTCGGTTGGCCCGACGGCCGCACCGTGCCGACGATTGCCGTGATCCCTTTGGTGGCGTCGATGATCTTCTGGAGGGGTTCGAGTGCGCAGCGCTGGACGTCGCGATCGAGAAACCAGTCAAGGGACGTGTAGCCCTGAATGCAGGTTTCGGGCAGCACGACGAGATCGGAGCGTTCCTGTTTTGCCTGTTCGATCGCGCGGATTACGCTGGCGGTATTACTGTCGAAGTCGCCGTTGGTTGTATTGATCTGGCCGATAGTGACGCGCATCACGGGATATCGTGCACCATTCGCCTTATCAACACAATTCTGCGCGGTTTGAACAGAATTCTGCGCATGCGTTATATTCTCTACGCCAACCTTGCGGAGGGGTCGCATAATGGTAGTGCAGCGGTCTTGAAAACCGCCGGCCGAAAGGCTATGCAGGTTCGAGTCCTGTCCCCTCCGCCACGATATGACGAAGGTCGCTGAGATTAACTCCAGCGGCCTTTTCTCTTGGTGTTAATAAGTGCAAGTCCATCCTTCAAAGAAATCCGGTTCGTAAACCCTTCAAGACGATCAACGTAGAGCTTATCAAGTCGGTTCTGTAGTGTGCTCTGTTCGTCCTCTATCGAGCAATCGCATCACGTCTAAATCGTTTCTCGTCAGCGTGGCTCTGATGCAGGGCATCGACGATCCAATCCAATTTCGGCTTGAGATGTTCCTTAAGGTTATGGAGAAGTTCTATATCGATCGCATAAGCTAAAACTAACAACACAAACGATCAGCCTTCAGAGTCCGGAATTATGCAGCGCGCGTGACGAGCACTTTGTCGATCCGGTTACCATCCATGTCCATAATCTCAAAGCGCAGACCGTTCCACTCAAAATGATCAGTGGTTTGGGGAATGCGCCCCAAGTAGAAAAAAATGAACCCGGCGAGTGTCTGATAGTCCGCTCGTTCCTCTCCCGGCAACTTCCCGGATTTGAATATTTCCTTGAACTCATCTATCGGAAGTGCGCCATCGAACAACCAGGAACCATCCTCGCGCTGTATCGCATAGCTCTCAAATTGCGGGTTAGCGGGAAGGATGTCTCCGACAATAGCCTCCAGAACGTCATTAGTTGTTACGAGCCCTTCTATGGAACCGTACTCGTTGACGATGAGCGCCATGTGGGTGCCAGAACTCTTGAACACCTCAAGTACCTGTAAGGCAGAGCGCGACTCCGGCACAAAGAGAGGCACTTTGAGTACCGAATTGAGGTTTAGTTCTTCGCTGCCGAGACAATGTGCAAGCATGTCTTTCGCTTTGACCACTCCCAGGATCTGGTCCATGCTGTCGCGACAGACTGGAAACCTTGAGTAATGATTCTCAGCCACCTTTTGCCGGATCGCATTACGCGACTCGTTCACATCGAGCCAGACGATATCCAGCCGCGGAGTCATGAGAGAGCTTACGCGACGGTCTGCCAGCTTGAAGACTCGCTCGACCATCTCCTGTTCGGCCTCTTCAAACACACCCGCCGCTGTACCCTGCTCAATAAGAACCTTGATTTCGTCCTCTGTAACGGGAGGATCAGTTGGGTGCTTAATCCGCAAAAGTGTCAGCACCGCCGAAGTCGAGACACTCAACACCGTGACAACTGGTGAAACGATCTTGGAGAGCACCTTCATTGGCTGGGCAACCAGCATGGCAATCCGCTCCGGCTGGGTTAACGCGAACCGTTTAGGGACCAACTCGCCAATGATCAGCGATAAGTACGTGATTGCTACTACCACAATGGCCACGCCGATGGCTTCTCCGTAAGGCGCGAGCGCAGGCATCCGGCTGATCTGCTCGCCAAGCTGCTCGGCAATGGTAGCGCCGCCAAGAGCACCAGCGAGAATACCAACAAGCGTGATGCCGATTTGTATTGTTGAGAGGAACCTGTCAGGGGACAAGGCAAGTTCGAGCGCGGCACATGCCCTTGCATTACCAGTGGCGCACTTTTGCTGAAGCCGCGCTTTGCGGGACGACACTATGGCCAGTTCTGACATCGCGAAGACGCCGTTAGCCAGGAGCAATAGGAGGATGAAAAGAATCTCAAAAGTGATTGCCGACATTATCCATGAACCTCCACCGGATCCCGAGCAGTAAACGGAAGATCCAAACCATACTCAATCGCTGCATGAGAAATGAGTATTCGACCATGTAACCTGGGACTTTGTCACTGATTACCACCCTGAGAGAATGCGTGTTCCCTTTCCCACATTCTGTTATGTCGCGTCTCAGTTCGCGTTAGAAATGTGTGTTGTAACGAGGACGAGGCGGCGGATGGTGATCAGGCGGCTATGTTTAAGACTCTGAAGCCGATATGATGCTCCTGGTATTAAACCGCTTCTCGTAACCGTTGCAAGAAGCTGAGCATTTCTGCCGGTGGTGACAGGAAAAAGTTGCGAAGATTGTCCCGTATGGCCCGCCATTAACATCAATAAAAGGTAGGAGGTCTTCTGCCGCTGCTGCTGCGGCAACTTAATGGTTCCAATAGCCTCCGGCAATTAATTGGTTCCATCTTTTCGGAAAGTACAAACTATTTCAATTCCTTCGGAAATTGTCACCCGCCATCGTCCAACTCTTTCTATTTAGGCCGGTAGCGAAATTGGGAGGAGTGATCTCGCGTCCCGACGGTCACGATTGGTCAGGCCTCACCGGTTACGTGCAGTCGCTGTTAGACAACGTTCTGCCCAATTTAAAATCGCCGGTGGCGCTAATCTGTGGTTCGAAAGAGATGATCGATCAAACGCGCGAGCGTCTCGGCAAGATGGGTTTCAATCCCAACGAAATCCTCACGAACTATTAGAACTGCGTTGGCGACATTTACAGTTGACGACATTTTGATTGACAATGCCGGCGTGATGCGCAAGACTAAGCCGTCCTAAAAACAATCCCCGATGCCTAGAGTAGTTCTCACAGGTTTTTGACTCTGATAAGGCACGAGCCTCGCGTTCCAAGCCTTCAGGTAAATAGCAACCTAACATCCAGGAATCGCAAAGCGCTGGTGAGTGCTCGCTTTGCAGTCGCAACTTGGTTGTTCTGCATCGCTCTCTGTGTGTGCGCCTCCCGCCGCACGTGAGTTTCACCACAGCACTCAAGTCTGATCGCTAGAGTTTTCACCTGCCCGCCGCTCTTCGGGAGCGTCTAGCGGTGTTCCCTCGATCAGCAACCCGCTGTGTAAAGGAGATCTGTATGAGCTTGATTAAGGGTCTGCAACGAAGATCGTTGTTAGCTATCGCAACGGTAATCGCATTCCTTGTTTCAGCCGGAACCGCCGTTTGGTACTCGTCCAAACTACCGGCCAAAGCCTCTGTTGAGGATAAACAGAATATTCAAAGCCAATTGCGTAAAGGCATCGGAAGCGAAGTCCGATTCGCGTCCAGGCCGGAGCAGGCGCTGGAAGCGATCGAGTTAGTAGCCGAGTTCATTCACTCGCGCTCTGGCATGAAGCTGTCCGACGAACTGAAAAAGAAACTCGCGAAGGCAGAGAGCGATGTGCTCAACGGCAAGTCGCGATACATCAGCCCCACTGAGTTGACCGACGATCTGACAACCGCCGTCGTTGAACGGTTGGGAACTCTAACCGACAAAGAAATTCACATGGCTGCGGAAGCATCGACTGACGCGAACGGCGAGATCCGCTCGCGCGCCAACGCCAAGTGGGGAGTACTGAGCAAAAACGAGTTGATTCACCAGGCGCATGCCGGTCGCGAATGGAGCCGGCGTGGAGATGCCGGGCTGCAAGTCGGACTGCGTTCCATGATCGAAGGAGAAGTTAACGATCGCGTGAGCACGCTTGGCACCAATCTCCCCGAGCAATTCGGAACGGTGAACTCCAAAGGTTTCACACCGACGCAAGCACTTGTGATCGCGTACTCCGTTGCGGCTGACGATCCGTTGACTAATTCCCGCAGCGACCTCGCGCAGATGTTGAAGGAGCAGAAAATGGCAGCGGGGCTGACGAGGGAACAATGGCACGCCCAAAAAAATAACTCCGGAGCCCCTTACGGTCCGCGCGGGTGGCTTCATCCTTCGGCGTCACAACTGTTCTTCACCAAAGTCTCATTGGACAAGATCCTGAACCTCAACGAAGGAGGTGCAAAGCAATGAAAAAGATATCGCTTTTTGCGCTTCTTACTGTGGTGCTTTTTCTTTCGGGTTGCGGCGGATCCTCCAGCCCGAGCAGTTGCACCTTCAACAACCTTACACCCGGTGTTTGGTACCGGGTCCATTACGTCTTTCCCACCACGATCCCGCCGATAGTTGAAACCCGTATAGCCAATTCGAGCGGCAGCATCACCGTTCCGTCGCACGGGTATCAGTGCTACAACCTGACAGTGTTTGCGGTTACCAACTCTAATCTGAGCCTCTCCGCAAGCCCGTCTTCGGTGAATTTAACGAGCCCGCCTGGAACGGTCACCATCACCGGCCAGAGTTTCGATGCAACGTACGCCATGCCGAGGGTTGAGTATTTCGCCGACGGTTATATGGTCGGAGCGGTAACTGCGAACTCCGTCTCGGGTAGCACCTCGTTGGTGGCCCCAGTGCCGGACCTTTCTGGTGTTTACTCCGGCACCTATTTCATACGTGTCACCAACATGACATCGCAGGGCTACTATCTACATATCGTCGGCACTGCCACCATGACGGGCTGGGGAAATGATCGGCCTGACAGTGACGGTGACGGCTGGTATGACGATATGGATTGTGCTCCTTACGATCCGGTTTATGGCAACGACTGTATGACTTACTGTGGTGGCGGGATGGAGCCAATCACAATCTGTCCCTGAGTAATTTTTCAGCTTTCGAGCTTTTGGCAAGATTAATTCCGAGGGGAAGTGAGCTTTACTGTTCACTTCTCCTCACGTTTTTTACAGGTCAGGAAGGAAACGCAGTCACCGATGGGGCAAAGTCTCTCAACAGGGCTTACAAGCAGGAGCGTCCGCTCGAAGTGCGGGTGACGGGAATGTCTTACGCGCCGTATTCGGTGAAGTGTGGAAGCGAATCGGAAAGCGTTGACCATCGCCCGCGACCTCTCGCGCTTTTTTCTGCTCGGCGGCGCCTCTGACGATTCCGATTCTGCGACGCTTCACGCCATCGGCCGCCGCCAACCGGGAAGTGATCACCGGAAAGATGATCCCGCTGGGGTTGGCTTGGCTTATGAATATGCCGCACACTTTTTAAAAAGCAATCTTCTAGTCAAGACAAGCGGACGGAACGATAAGGATTCTGCTCGTGAAAGATAATGAGATGGTCGCAGTTCTTCAATCTTTCCTCGGCATTGCTGTAGCCCACGAGGTAGGTGTACATCAGAGGCGTGTATCTTTAACTAGAGCGGCGCGCCTTGCGTCATAAAGCCCAGTAAGCTTCAGTTCAGGTCCGATCATAAGGAGGGGAGTTGACTAGCATTCCAGAGGAGTCATCCGACCCGACCTTTTGAAGCGGCCTTTAATCGGCAGTTTACATCTTCGAACTCAAAGCTCTTGCAAGAAACTTAGCATTTCTGCCCGTGGTGACAGGAAAAAGTTGCGAAGATTGTCCCGTATGCTACGCCATTTTCTTTCAAAGACTTACACTTACTTACTGGTGTAACTTGAACGAATAATTTGCCGCTCCGGCAACTTAATGGTTCCAATAGCCTCCGGCAATTAATTGGTTCCAATTTTTCGGAAAAAGTACAAACTACCCTAAATTCCTTCGTAAAGTTAGCCGCTTCCTTTAGAAGCTGTTCTCGGCAACTTAATGGTTCCAAAAGTGCCCGGCAATTTAATGGTTCCAATTTCCGGAAAAGTACAAGAGGGTTGTGAACTACTGCTTGCTATCCTTAACCGCTCTGTTTAATCCATTTCGCGACTCGGGTCGCCAGGGGTAGGCATGTAGTTGGTCCTTCCATCATTAGCAATGACAATCTAAGATTAGCGATCGTCATGCTAAGCAAATCTCCAGGGTCCGAATTCTCCGGGACGCAGATGGCGAAGTCGAAGACGTGGCGGTCGGCGATTCTCTGGCGGAGATTCTCGATGTTGATGCAAATATCACCGCGAGATGCGACCTACCACAGCTTGAAACTCGTTTACGCGCTTGGAGACGCCTGACTATGGAAGGGATAACAAAACTATGAAATACACGAAACCTCTCCTTCGTCGTTTTCTTTGCCTTTTGTGTTTCGTGTGTGGCTTCAGCGTCGTCTTCATTGCGATTGAACCCAGGACAATTTCTCATTCGCGAGAAGTGCCTCGACCGATAGACGAAACAATAACGCTCGACTTCGACGCGCCGGACTTCGCCGCTGGAAGCTCGGTCGGGCAAATAGGCGACATCTCCTTCGGACCTGCTGCAACGGTGTTTACCCCGACGCGCGTCGCGACGTTTTCGGGCACGCAGGCGCTGAAAGTGTCTGCGACCTGCGCGACCCCGGAATGCACCAACGGCGCCTACCGCATGGGCATCCGTTTCGGCCAGCCGCTACCCGGCGGGGCCTGGCTGCCGCGTCGTGCCGAAAGCGTGTCGATGCGCATCGGCGCGGATGCGATAGCATCTTTTTGCTTCCCCGAAACCAGTTGCCCTATTTACGCCCGTCTGCGAGGTTTCGACGACCGGAACAATCCCGTCGCTGACTCCTTTGACGTCTTTCTACTTGATTCCTCGTCGCTAGTGAATAACGGCGCATACAGCGCGCCCATCACTCGCGAGATCTCCATTCGCGACCCGCTGGCGAGGATCGTTAGTGTGACACTCGTTTACGGCAAGGACACGTTCAACCACGACTTCCAACCGATGTTTCCGGGCGAGCCGCAGATCGATCACCTCGTAGTGAAGTTTACCGACAGGGTGGCCCAGCCTGTACCAACTCCCGCCGCACCGGTGATTCGCATTCATGAGCCCATCAGTGGAGGGCAGGCTTTTGTGCCATACCGCGTGCGGCTCCGCGGATCCATCACCGCCGCAGGCGGCCTCGCGGCGTTCTGTTACCGCGTGAATGCGCCGGTGCCAATCAGCGACGACTGTCGCAACAACACGGATCTGCGATCCGACAACACTTTCGATATCGATGTTCCCGATAGCTTGCTCGGCAAGGGCGCTAACACGCTGGCCGTGACGGTGTACGACTTCTATGGTCAGCGCAGCACCCAATCCGTAACCATCACGACAGTACCGCCGCCCCCGCCGGTCATCACCATCTACACACCGACCAACAACCAGTGGATCGATCCGGCGAGTAACCTCTCGCTGACCGGAACCGTAGGCACTATAGGCGCGCTTAAGGGATTCTGTGTTCGCATCGATGCGACCACGGTTCCGGCTCCCGGCACCTGCGTGCAGGATCTAGGGGCCATCAAGACCATGAATACCGCCTGGCAGCCGTTATTCTTCACGACACCGCTGATGCCCAGTCGCCTAACGACAGGAGGACATCAAATCTCCGTGTTTGCGGTCGACCGCTGGGATCAGATGAGCCGCAAAGATGTAAACGTGAGCACACCGACAGACTTTCGCATCGTCGCCATGGAAATCAACCAGGGCGTTCAGACGTTCGACATTCCACTAAACATCAGCGGCGTCGCGCCTTATAACGGCGTAAATCTGCGTGCAGGCGTGCCCACTGTCGTGCGCGTCTTCGCGAATACACCGTTTGCCGGCAGCTACAGTGGCACGCGAATGTTGCTGAACGGCTTCGTGCCCGATCCGCGCCTCGGCGAACGCCAGATTGGCGCTCGGCTGCCCGACAGTTCACCCGCGACGCTCACTACGGGCAGCCTGGGTGTTCCCCCATCAATGCGCGCCGATCCGAACGGCGCATTTGTGTTCACGCTACCTGTTGAATGGACCAGGCAGAATGGCCTCAGACTCCAGGCGAAACTACTGTTGCCCTTCGGGGCCCAGGAATGCCCGACGTGCGCAACGAACAACGAGTTTTCCGTCGTCTCCATCAACTTCGGCCCCGCCATCGCCGTGAAGATAGCCCCCGTGGCTTTGACCTTCACTGATCCTATCGCCGGTACCCTCCAGCCTCCGCCGCCTCCTGAAGATGTGCTTGACTGGGCATTCACCATTTCGCCGATGGCGCGGGCTTCAGCAACGGTGCTGCCTTACGTCGGAACCATCGACGTCACCGACCTGGTGGGATCGGGCGGTGATTGCCGCACCTGGAGCACCATTTGTGAAAGCAGAATCTATTCGCGCATGCGTATCTTCCATTCTCAGAATCCGCAGGACGCCTATTGGCTCGGCTTGGGACGAGTAGACGTCGGCTACACCGCGACGCCGATTGCAATAGCTGACACACGTCAACCAAAGATCGCAGTAGCGCACGAGTTCTATCATGAGCTCGGATACTTTCACGCGAGCCCATGTGGCAATAACGCCAATCTGTACATCATGTGGCCTCCGGATCAGAAGGGATTCATACACGGCGTCGGTCTCGACCGGCGCCAGAATCTCCGCGACAGCAGCGGCGCATGGTCCGGTCGCTATACCATCCTCATGCCCGGAACGGCAGGAACGGCAAGCGGGCCGACCGACTACTACGATCTGATGTCCTATTGCGCTACGGAGACCAACGCGTGGATTTCGGTAGAGAATTGGAATTCGTTTGGCGGACCGTTTCCAAATGGCTTGTTCCCGGACGGCTTCCTTTATGGTGATACAACGGCGACCGTCAGGTCGATGTTGACAGCGCAGACTCAAAACCCTGTCGAGACCAGGGAAGACTCGTTACTGGTCCAGGCCACGCTTGATAAGAATGGTCGCGCGCAGATCCTGCGTGTCGCACCGGCCGGCAACGAGGTTCTGCGGAGACCAATAAAGAGTGCATACGAGTTTGTCGTGCGCGATTCGCGGCGTGCGGAAATCGCGCGTGTCCCATCGATCGTGCAGCTCGCCAGCGGTCGCGGCGAACCGGCGGAGAGGTTGGTGCTGTTGACTGCTATCGTGCCCGCGAAGGATGCTGCTTCAATCGAAGTCCAGTATGAAGCCAAAGCCATAGGCGAGATCCATCGCAGTAAGTCACCGCCGTCGCTCACACTGCCATATATGGACCAGGGAGCTTATGCTTCACGAGACAAACCGCTGGATCTGACCTGGGTTGCGAAGGACGGCGACAACGACCCGCTCGAAGTGCGAATCGAGTTCTCGCCCGCGCGTGACAAGCCCTTCAGAACCTTGTTCGTCGGCCCGAACCGCGGATCGTGGAGCGTGCCGGGCAGGCTTCTCTCGGCGACTAAAGAGGGACGACTGCGCATCGTGGCGAACGATGGCTTCAACGAGAGCGAACGGATCATCGAACGGATCACCGTAGCGCCAGCACCGCCCGCGCTCGAGATTCTCGCGCCTGCGGCTGGAATGATCTTTCCCGACACGACGCCGATACGGCTCCGCGCCGCGGCGTTCGGCGATGCGGATGCACCTCTTTCCGGGGACCAGATCCGCTGGTCGCTCGACGGTCGCACGATCGGCACGGGCGTGGAAGTCGAGGTGCTCGACCTCAAGCCCGGTAAACATGTTGCGAGCGTGACGGCCAGCGACGGCAGGCTCACGAGCCGCCGAGAAGTGGCGTTCATCGTGCGCGCGTCCGATCGGAAGTACGAATGAAGCTGTCGAATTAGTCGGAGTAGGACCACATCTTTATTGAGGAGTGGCTTTTGCCGGGCGGCGGGCTTGGATAAAGGTCAGTACCACCTGCGGTAGCGGGTGGGTCAACCATCCAAACGCGAAATCAATAGAATACCGCGTGTTCATGATCTACCCACCCGCTACCGCAGGTGGTACTGACAATTGTCCAGGAGACGTCTGACTTCTAACCAGCGAGTTCTGACTGAGCTTCTCCCAATTTCAGTCATCTGCAATGTGGTATGACCCAACAGAGACATGATGTCCATCTCATGTACGCCTCTCGCTTGCAGACGCGTAGCGAATGTATGACGCAGATCGTGAAAACGAAGAGCTGAGATCTTCGCCGCCGCGCACGCTCCTTCCCACGCGTGTCTGAAGGTTGTCAGCTTCAAACCCGTGCGGGCATAACTGAAAACATGCTCGTCTGACAGGGCATCCTGCTTCAACGATTTGAGTTCCACTTCAGACGGGCTTGCTCATCGGAATCCTTCGTGGGCGTCCGGTCTTCGTATGGGCTATGTAGATAGTCTTTTGATCGAAGTCCACATGCTCCCATTTCAAGCCCAGGATCTCCTGTACACGCTCGAACAGTGCGGTTGAAATCAGCGGCTCGTGACTGCCGCGATAGGTTCTGTTGTTCCAATCAAAATCGCCGGTGTAAACACGGCTTTGAAGCAATCTATGTACGTTCGATCTTGACATTGCCTGACCTGTGCGCCGCGAGCGTAAACCAGCAACGTGAGCTCGCCGCACAACTTCGTCTATTGAGCATTGGCCCTACGGTGCCTGCTATCTACCGCGTTGCGTATTACCCCTCGGGTTACAACGAGCCCGCCGGTAAAGACGAATTGTTCGTGCAGGAGTCCTGAACGACGGCTCATTGCGCCAGAATGTTAAGGATCACGTACGAAGAAGTTGCGCCAATTGGAGAGGTTAACGGCGGGAAGGAAATCGGGCGCCATACGCCCGCTGTGGAGCTTGAGGTGGAGCTAAGATGCTCTCATCAACTACGCCATGGAGTCTTGAAATTAATGAGGAACGAGCATCAATCACATCGCCGAGACTCCAATTGAGAAGAGCGGCGACAGTGCCGGGAAACGTATGCAAGTAGGATATAAAATCCTCGGCTGTTCGCACTGATAGACGATCTAGCGCGATTGCTAAGTCTTGAGGTACCAGCAAATTAGAACCCATCACCTCAACGCCAAAATCAGGCGGGATCGCGTGGGCAATCTGTTTAGGTGATATTGCTAGACGTGGCATAGTGCCTCCAAAACCTGCTGTATGATGCCTCCTAACGGCATTCTGATGCAAGTATGATTTTGGACAGGTTCAAAGCACACACATTTCCATCAAATATTTGTCCACATATGTAGCTGAAATCTGCCCATAACCAACTTCGGGTGCTACGTACGGTGGGGTAGATGGCAAAGAGTTTGCCCAAACCACGGTACCCCAGCTATTTCGAAGGATAAACCACCCACCTTTCGGCTCCGACGCATCAGGAACAAAGCCCGTGAAACACACGGCATGCCCCCCGACGACGGTTGAAGTCGGCGGCGGATCGATAACACGGCCATAGCTCATCCCCACCGCCGTATTCCAATTGTCTGAGCCTGGATAAAGGGGATCGCCAAACACAGGTAAGGAAACGGCCACGGGGCGCTGATAAGTCACCATTGCATTTATAACTTTCGCAGCATTGCCTGACATCGACGTACTTGCGAGATACGTAGTGGCTACATGCATCCGTTTCGCGGCGTCTGCGCGAGCACTTGTCGATGGATCGGTTGGCGTCGCATGGGTCACATTAGCTGGTAACACTGTACCCACATAAGGCCAATGTGGTGATGTGCAAGTGCCGTCTGTACTCAATGCGTCTCGAGCAAACTCAATCCATGTCCCATCGTCTGTTGGATTTGGATCGGCTGTCGAAGTTTTGATTGCCCAGAATAGATACTGTTCGGATAAATCCTTCATCGCAGCCGTTGAATGAAGTAGGTGTTCGTGGCAAGCGACCATAGAGAATGCCACGCACGTGCCGCGTACGCCCTGATCTTTTACGGCCCAACCAGGAAAACGGAAGTCAAGCTTAGGATAGGCGGGCGCTGTTATCGCCGTACCAGCCGTTGGGGCTGGCATGGGCACCCTATATCCCATTTGCAGAGGAGCCTTTGCTGGTATCTTGGCGCCATGCGCGAACCGTGGTGGTGGCGCTTGGCCCAGGCTGAATCTATTTACGACATTAGCGAATGCTGCCTTGGGCGCACTCATATTCGCTGCAAATGAAAGCTTCGCGAAATCAAAACCTATACCAGTGAGGCTGGGAAAGTTCCAAGCCAGACTTAATAAATCTTCCGGTGTGCGGATACCAATACTCTCGAGTACTGCTTGTTCAATAGGACTCAGGTCAGCCTGCTGATGAAGTTTAGTGAGATATGGCGAAGTCATGAGAGTCTCCAATCCTTGTGGGAATGGTTGAAAACTTGTTCAACTAGCCGTAGCTGCGGTAGAGCAAATCCACGACTATTGTGAAGGACTCCGAAAGCAAAGGCTTAAGGGATCTGGAGCAAAATGTGTAAGAGGAAAGAGAACCGCTCCAGAACGCGGGTAGCCTAAGCCCGTTCACGCCTGCTGTCAATAGCATAGATTCGACTTGTAGGTAGAAAGTGAAGTTCGGTATAGATGGCAAACGAAGTGTCCGCTTCGGCGCTGTAAGTGAGTGCTTGTTGTGGCGGCACATGTTGCACTCTCAAAAGCCACACTCGAGCGGACCAGAAAGTAAAAAGAAGTGACAATGCGGAAGTGATAATGCGGGCGATGGACAAGATTTTCGGATCGTGAGTCAACCCAATTATCACCAACCGCGTCTAAGCGGTCACATCGATTAATGATGTGGTCTGATCGTCTCCCTCATCCTGTTTGCTTTAGCGACAAGTTATCCTAACTAAAGGAGCGTTGCTCAAATGACTCTCCCGAGACGGTGTGTCTCTCTGCTGCTGCTCTGTTGTTTTGCGGTTTCAGTCGCGCCACTTCCCCGCGTTGTAGCAACCGATTCATCAAGAATGCAGGAAGACTCTGATGAGGAAGAAGGCCTGAGCTTTCGTTTGAGTGAAGGTATCGATCAACCGGAGGCGCCTCGGGTAACGAAGCCGGCGCCGGCGACGTTGTTATCCAAAGTCGAGACGGAAGCGGTGCTCAAACGCCTTCCACCAATCAAGACTGACACAAGCGATGAAACAGACTTTGCATGGCGGAAGCAGTCGTTGCCGCCACCACGCACCGGCCTCACCGTCATGCAGCCATTTCCCGCGACTAACGAAATGGCACCTCCTGGACCAGCGACGGCCGAATCGCTCGAAGTCGTTCGCTTCTCACCCGTAGGTGACGTGCCAATCGCATCCAATCTCAGCATCACATTCTCTCAGCCGATGATCGCAGTCTCTTCGCAAGAAGAAGCTGCCAGGTATGTGCCGGTAAAACTCTCGCCTGAGCCACCAGGGAAGTGGCGTTGGATCGGAACCAAGACCCTGCTGTTCGAACCCGCAGGACACTTTCCAATGGCCACTCAATATTCGGTTTCCGTGCCCTCAGAAACCAAATCAGCAATCGGTGGCGCGCTTAACACTGCGAAGAACTGGACGTTTAGCACGCCGCCCCCAACAGTGAAAACAACATACCCGGACGCCAAGACAACGCACTCGCTGGATGCACTGATGTTTGTCGAGTTGGACCAGCGAATCGATCCCGCAGCAGTACTAAAGACAATCAGAGTAACGGCAGGAAACACTCAACTGCCCGTACGGCTTGCAACCAGCGAAGAGATTGAAAGCGATCACAACGTCAAAGAGTTGGCCCAGAACGCCCAGAAAGACCGTTGGCTTGCCTTCCGTGCTACCGGTGCTAACGGAGACACCAGGTCCGCCTTACCGTCCAACTCACAAATCACGGTAACGATGGGCCCCGGCACGCCCTCATTGGAAGGCCCGCGCACCACCGGCACTAAACACGAATTTCGCTTTTCCACGTTTGGACCATTGCACATCACCAGCACAGTCTGCGGTCACAACAACGATTGCAATCCGCACCAGGAGTGGCGAATTGAATTCAACAACGAACTCGATGCGAAAGCCTTCAAGGAATCGCCGGTGTTGATTGAACCTGCGAGCGACGAACTTAAGCGGAGTGTTCGTGGCAGGAACCTGATCATCAGCGGATATAAGAAGCCGGATACAACCTTCAGAATCACTGTGGACAAATCCATCCGCGACGTCTTCGGTCAGACGCTGGGCAAGGACGAAACCCGCGAATTCAAAGTTGGGCCAGTTGGTTCATTCATCTCACTTTCGGCCGGCGCCTTTGTCGTGCTTGATCCAAGTGGACCACGCCAGCTTTCCCTTTACACAACCAACTACCAGACGGTGAAGGTAAACGTTTACGCCGTCGAGCCGGCTGACTGGATTAAGTTTCAAACCTACCGGCAACTGCATTCCCGTCGCGCAAATGACGCCGCTAGTAAGAATGTGAACTTGCCTGGCCGCCTGGTTTATTCGAAACAGATCGATCTGAAAAACTCACCAAACCAGATGATTGAGACCGCCATCGATTTGGTACCCGCATTCAACGATGGTTTCGGCCAGGCGATCGTTGCGGTGGAATCAATTACGCCGGCCAGCGACGCGTATCACAACCCACTTCTCTCATGGGTGCAATCAACGCAGATCGGGCTCGATGCATTCGTCGATAACAAACAATTGATCGGTTGGGCCAACTCTCTAATCGATGGCGCACCGTTAACAGACGTGAAGATGCAAATCATTCCGTCAGATGTTTCCGGCACCACCGGAACCGACGGACTTGCCTATCTTCCTCTGAAGCCGGTGTCGGATTCTGCAATGAGTGTCCTGGTTGCGCGGCGTGGCAATGACGTTGCCATTCTTCCTGAAAGCCCACACACCTGGTGGCACCCAAGTGGAACATGGCACCAGAAGCCGCAGACAGATGAATTGCGTTGGTACGTCTTTGACGATCGCAAACTTTACAGGCCCGGAGAAGAAGTTCACATCAAGGGTTGGATTCGTCGCATCGGCACGGGCACCGCCGGCGATGTTGGCCCATTAAACGGCGCCATCAAATCGCTGACCTATGTGATTAACGACGAGAGCGACAACGAAATCAGCAAAGGCGAACTGAAGCTAAATGCCTTCGGTGGGTTTGACATGGCAATCAAACTGCCCGCGGGCCTGAACCTGGGAATCGCGAGGGTGAAGTTTGAAACCAGAAGCACGATGAAGGCTTTTGATGCAGAGGATTTCTGGCACTATTTCCAGGTGCAGGAATTCCGGCGGCCCGAGTTTGAAGTCACCGCCAAAAATGAGACTGAAGGCCCGCTGTTTGTCGGTGGTCACGGTGAAGTTTCAGTAATGGCGAATTACTTTGCCGGTGGCGGCCTGGCCAATACAAAAGTCGAGTGGAGCGTCAGATCAAATCCGACAAATTTCACGCCGCCGAATCGGAGTGACTACGCGTTTGGAAAATGGATTCCATGGTGGACTACCGACAGTGACGGCGACGAAAGCAACAGCGAGAGCTTTACCGGCCAGACCGATGCGAGCGGCAAGCATCGTCTACGTATCGACTTCGACGCAGTAAACCCGCCTCGACCTTCAGTGCTTGACGCAGAAGCGAGCGTGCAGGACGTGAACCGGCAAACCTGGACCTCGACGGCAACGATGCTGGTCCATCCGGCGGATCTTTACGTCGGCCTGCGGAGCGAAAAGACGTTTGTGCAGCAGGGAGAACCCCTCGTCGTCCAATCTATCGTGACTGACCTCGACGGCAGGGCGATCGCGAACCGCGAAGTGAAGATGCATGCCGTCCTGCTGAATTGGAAGCAAGTTGAAGGTGAGTGGGAAGAGGTTGAATCCGATCGACAGGATTGTGTCGTTCAGTCGACAAACGACGCCGTGCGATGCACGTTCACATCGAAAGAAGGCGGCAGGTATCGCGTCGTGGCGACAGTTCGCGACGATCGCGGCCGCGCGAATGAAAGTGAACTAACTCTTTGGGTCTCCGGTGGCAAGCAACCTCCGAATCGTGGTGTCGAAGAAGCGAAAGTAGAACTGATTCCGGATCGCAGGGAATACAAGCCCGGCGACACAGCGCAGATCCTGGTGCAGGCGCCTTTTTACCCGGCAGAAGCAGTGATGACTTTGCGGCGTTCGGGTATCGCGAAGGTGGTGCGCTTTCGTATGGATGGTCCAACCTACACTTTGCGGCTCCCGATTGAAGAGGCGTGGACGCCGAACGTGCATGTGCAGGTGGATTTGGTTAGTGCTGCTCGTAATGAAGCAGATCAGGATGCGGCCGGAGCGGAAGGCCATCGTTACGGGTTTGCAAATGGTGAGATCAGTTTATCGATCCCGCCTCTCTCGCGAAGGCTGAACGTGATCGCAACGCCGCGTGAGACGACTCTTGAGCCTGCCGGCAACACAGTCGTTGACGTTGAAGTGAAAGATGCACTCGGTAAGCGGGTTTCCAACAGCGAAGTGGCAGTGGTCGTAGTGGATGAGTCTGTCCTGGCATTGACTGATTACAACCTGAGCGATCCGGTTGGAATTTTCTATAGCCACCGAGAAGCAGGCGCTACCGACTATCACTCACGATCCCATCTTGTAGTTTCAGACGTTGGCGTTGGTTTTGGTTTCGGACTTGGCCGAGGGGTGGGTGCGCTGACGGAGACGGTTCAGGTGTCAGCAGCGACCGTTGGGTTAGTCGCCAGCCTACCAAAGTATGGTCTGGTCAGTAATCTCGAGCTTGATGGGCTGGACACGACAGACAAAAAAATTGCCCTGCGCCAGAATTTCAACGCGCTTGCCGTCTTTGCGCCCTCCGTGCGAACTGATGCAAATGGTCGCGCGCAGGTGCAAGTAAAACTTCCAGACAATCTGACGCGCTATCGAGTAATGGCCGTGGCAGTTACAAGCGGAAATCAATTTGGCGGGAGCGAGTCGGCGATCACTGCCCGGCTGCCGTTGATGGCGCGACCGTCGGCGCCGCGGTTTCTGAACTTTGGCGATCGATTCGAGCTGCCGATCGTTTTGCAGAATCAGACCAGTGCGCCGATGGCTGTTGATCTTGCTGTGCGGGCGACGAATGCCGCGTTGGTCCATGATTCAGGTGAGTCGAATACTGCGGGCCGCCGCGTGACTGTGCCTGCCAACGATCGTGTCGAAGTACGCGTTCCCGCGGCAGCGGTCAAAGCCAGCGTAGCGCGCTTTCAGATCGGTGCGGTGTCAGGGCGCTGGTCCGACGCTGCTGAAGTGGAATTGCCCGTCTGGACTCCGGCTACTACGGAGGCATTCGCAACTTACGGCGAAATCGACGACGGCGCGATTAATCAGCCGGTGAAGGCGCCGGAGAATGTGTTTCCGCAGTTTGGCGGATTGCAGATCGAAACGTCGTCGACTCAATTACAGCAGTTGACGGACGCCGTCATTTATCTCACCAACTACCCTTACGAATGCTCGGAACAACTGGCTTCACGCATCATCACGATTGCTGCGCTCCGCGATGTGCTGACGGCTTTCAAGACAAAAGATTTGCCGTCGCCGCAAGCAATGGAAGCGGCTGTGGAACGCGATCTGAAACGTTTGCAGGGAATGCAGAACGAAGACGGCGGCTTTGGTTTCTGGCGGCGCGGCAATGAATCGTGGCCTTACCTGGGCCTTCACGTCGCGCATGCTTTAGCGCGCGCGAAGCAGAAAAAGTTCAACGTGCCCTCGGAGATGTTTGAGAAGTCGCAGAAATATCTACGCGAGATCGAATCACGCATTCCTTCTCACTACAATGTAGATGCAAGACGGGCAATCGTCGCGTACGCGCTTTATGTACGCGCTCTGATGGGTGACCACGATCCGAATCGTGCACGTAACCTGATTGCGGAAGCCAGCGTCGAGAAGCTCTCGATGGAATCGCTGGGTTGGTTACTTTCAGTACTTTCAAACGACGCGAATTCCAGAAATGAAGTTGCCGCGATTCATCGCGTGCTGAACAACCGTGTCACGGAAACGGCCGGCACAGCACACTTTGTCTCTTCTTACAGCGACAACGATTATCTCTTACTGAATTCCAACCGGCGCGCGGACGGTGTGATCCTGGACGCACTCATCATGGACCAGCCGGCCAGCGATCTGATTCCGAAGATTGTGCGCGGACTGCTCGCCCATCGTACGCGCGGGCGCTGGGAGAACACGCAGGAGAACGTTTTTATTTTGCTGGCGCTCGATCGTTACTTCAATACGTTTGAGAAAGTGACACCAAACTTTGTAGCACGTGCGTGGCTCGGCGATCGGTTCGCAGGAGAACAGGAGTTTCGTGGCCGCTCAACCGATCGCCGGCAAGTGAATGTGCCGATGCGTTATCTTGCCCAGCAAGAAGGCACGCCGAACCTTGTGATCGACAAAAACGGCGCCGGGCGTCTTTACTATCGAATCAGCATGAATTACGCGCCCACGGATCTTGATTTGAAGCCTGCTGACTATGGCTTCACCGTGGAACGCATTTACGAAGCCGTCGATCACACGGAAGATGTTTCGCGTGACGCGCAGGGCATGTGGCACATCAAAGCGGGCGCGCGCGTACGAGTGCGGCTGACGATGGTTGCTCCCGCGCGGCGGTACCACGTCGCGTTAGTTGATCCTTTGCCGGCAGGCTTTGAATCGCTGAACCCAACACTCGCGACGACGGGCAGCATTCCACCCGATCACAAGCAGACGGGTGTGGTTGAAGGTGGCAGTCGTTCTTATGGTTACGGCTGGTGGTGGTGGCGACCGGAATGGTTCGAACATCAGAACCTGCGTGACGAGCGTACTGAAGCCTTCGCGTCGCTATTATGGGAAGGCGTGTACAAATACTCTTACGTGGCACGCGCGACAACACCCGGAGATTTCATCGTCCCACCCACGAAAGCCGAGGAGATGTATCATCCGGAAACCTTCGGCCGCGGCAAGACTGATCGCGTGCGTATTAAGTAGTGTAAACTGTATCCGATGATCACGCCTGAGGAATTAGTTGGCGAAGAGTGGGCGTCGTGGTATCGCCTTTCCCCGCAAGAGCGTTGGCACGAATCGGAAAAGTTGTGGCAAGCTTACTTCTACCTTGGTGGCTCGCTTGATACACAACCCGATACTCAAAGTCCTTTCTTCGATCCGGAAGCACCAAGTGCGGGCCCTGCTCATGGGCGGCCAAGCGTGCGTATTCTACGGCGCGGCCGAGTTTAGCCGCGACACGGACCTCGCCATTCTTGCAAACTCCGCGAATCTTGCCAGGCTCAAGCAATCTTTAACAGATCTGAAAGCTGAGGTGATCGCGGTGCCTCCATTCGAGGCAAAGTATCTCCGCAAAGGCCATGCCGTTCACTTCAGGTGTAATCATGCTGAGGCGCTCGGCATGAGAGTTGACGTGATGACGAAAATGCGCGGTGTCGATTCCTTCGCAAAACTTTGGACCAGACGTACAACTATTGAAGTAGATGGGTTAAGGATAAATCTGATGGCTCTTCCGGACCTCGTTCAAGCAAAGAAAACTCAGCGGGATAAAGATTGGCCCATGGTCCGCCGTTTGGTCGAGGTAAACTATTTTGAGAACCGTGGAAATCCGACCGAAGCGCGAATTAAATTTTGGTTTCTCGAATTGAGAACACCAAAGTTGCTAATCGAGCTGGCGACGCACACTCGAATACCACCGCAGCTGTTGCGACAGAGACCACTCCTGAAGACGCTGAAACTTGAAGACGAATCGCTCCTTGCAAAGCTATTGATCGAAGAGGAAGAGAAAGAACGCGAAGCAGATCGCGACTACTGGAGACCACTTAAAAAGGAACTTGAGGCGCTCCGTCACCGTCGATCATCTACCGCAAGAACGTGACGCCGGGCCGCCGTGATCGATGAACTAACTCAACGCGACGTGCCGGCTTGTGTTAGTAAGCGACGGTTTCGTCGTGACCGCCCTCGGATGCGAGTTGTAATGCGGTTTTGCCGGCCTTGTTTTTTGCGTTGACGTCGGCCCGGGCGATGAGCAGTGCCGAGACGACGTCGTCATGACCAAAACGCGCAGCTTCGATCAATGCCGTATTGCCATCGGCGTCAACGCCGTTTACATCCACGTTCGATGAAGCAAGCAGTGTTTTTACGGTATCGGCGTTACCGCCTCTCGCCGCGCGCAACAAAGCTTCGGTCTCGGGCGTCGTCACTGGTTGTCTTGCTGTGTTGCAGCTAACGATGCACAGCGCGAGTGCGCCAATGAAAAATACCGGCCACCGCGTGTTGTGAAATCCCCTCATGCTCGTCCTCCGCAAAAATGATCCTCTATACTACACGCAAATCGCCCGGTGGTAATAAGCCCGGAAATCACTCCACTTATATAATCAGGTAGTTCGATCCCGGTAATCTCAATCCCTTCGAGGTGCGAACATGAAATTCAAAACGATCCGCGTCCTTTTCCTCTTATCCGCGGTTGTCTCCACAATCTGTCAAACCACGCAAGCACAACCGTCAGCGGAAGACGCCCGCCTCGCGCGCCTTGCCGGACTCGCGAAGGTCTGGGGCACAGTGAAGTACTTCCACCCATACCTCGCCTACCGAGACATCGATTGGGACAAAGCCGTCGTCGAAGCGATCCCTAAAGTCAACGCCGCGAAAACAGCGCAGGAATACCAGGCCGCCATCAACCAGATGCTCGCCGCACTGAACGACCCGAGCACTAGCGCCACAATCGAAGTCGAAGACGCAGTTCCCGACGTGACTGCCACGACTTTTCCTGCCGACTTTGAATCGAAACTCATCCGCACTGAAAACCAGGTGCTGTTGATCGACGCATCTCAACTCGCTAAAGCATTCGTGAAAGACAACGGCGCGGTCAATCGTCTCATGGCAAAAGTGAACCAGGCTTTGACGAACGCCACGGGCATCGTGATCGACGCGCGCAACACCGGCAAACCCGGCGACCTCGAAGCCTACTTTTTCGATCTACTAATGCGACAGATGCTGCCGTCGATGCTGGACACGAACGTGTCACTCTCATCGCAACGCTATCGCATGCATAACGGTTACGCTACGCAAACCGGCGCCGGAGCCACCTTCTACTATTCAGCCTTCGTCAACTCTTCGCCGCACTTCATTCAGGGCCGAGCAAAAGCCAAAACTCCGATCGTTGTCATCGTCAACCAGCACTCACCTTCGTTCCCGGAGATTCTCGGAGGACTTCAATCCGCCAATCGCGCCCTCGTCATTCACGAAGGCGAGCAGCGACACGGGACGGCCGGAAATCTGTTCAAGATCGAACTGCCAGACAACGTCAAAGTCCGCATGCGCACTTCAGAGATAATCAACCCCGACGGTTCAGTCGGTTTTCAACCTGACGTCGTGCTGCCGGAAAACGCGAAGAGTGACGCAGCGATAAGAGAAGGAATCCAGGCGCTGAAGCAGACGAGGACCACTCAAAAGCCGGCGACACAGGCGCCCGCGTCGCAGGTGGCCCAAAAGGACAATCCTTACGCGGAAATGGAATTCCCGACCACCGAGTATCGACTGCTCGCGTTGTTTCGGTACTGGAACGTGGTCAACTACTTCTTCCCGTACAAGCACCTGATCGGTGATTCATGGTCCACTGTCCTCGCTCGTTATATTCCGAAGTTTGAGGCAAACCGCGACGCCGCCGATTACCAGTTGACGGTGCGCGAGCTCGTCACCGAAATGCAGGACTCGCATGGCGGCGTTCGTAACGCAAATGCGGCAGCGGAAAAGCTTGGAACGTTTCTGCCGCCGGCGATGTTTGGTCACGTAGAAGGCAAGTCGGTCGTCACGAAGGTGCTTGACGACACGCTAGCGATCAAGGTTGGAGATGAAGTTCTCGCGATTGACGGCGAACCGGTAGAGAAGAGGCGCGAGTTTCTCTCGCGTTACATCGCCACTTCAACGCCGCAGTGGTTGATGAAGCACGTTCACCTGCGTTTGTTGATGGGTGCGAAAGATACCGTGGCTAAGGTGCGCGTGCGCGATCCGAAAGGTGAAGTTCGCGAAGTGAGCGTCGCACGTTCGTTATCGCTGACGGATCCGAAACTATTTCAGGCAATGGAGCGCTCCACGCCGGTCATACAAGTTTTGCCGAGCGGATACGGCTACGTCGATCTCGATCGTTTGCAGGGCGCGGAGATCGGCAAGATGTTCGACACGATCAAAGACACGCCTGCCGTGATCTTCGACATGCGCGGTTATCCGAACGGCACGGCGTGGTCCATCGCTCCACGTCTGACGGAAAAGAGGAACGTTGTTGCCGCCCTGTTTTCACGCCCGCTTCTGGAAGCGACGAGCTTGAATACCAGCGATCTGGACCAGGCGAGTTATTCCTTCAGTCAAAAACTGCCGGAACCGCAAGGCGAGCCTTACAAAGGTAAAGTCGTGATGCTGATCAACGAAGACGCCATCAGCCAGTCAGAGCACACGTGTTTGTTTTTCGCAGCCGCGACTGACGTGACGTTCATCGGCACGCCGACCGCGGGCGCGAATGGCGACGTGACGATGATGGTCTTACCGGGAAATCTCCAGGTCAGTTTCACCGGACATAACGTTCGGCACGCGGATGGGCGGCAGTTACAAAGAGTGGGAATCCAACCACACATCAAGGTCGCGCGAACGGTCCGCGGGATTATCGATGGACGCGACGAGATTCTCGAAGCCGCGGTAAAGCACTTAAATGCCGCGAATCTTCGCAAATAAACACGGATCTGATCTAAACTTTCCGACGTTTTGCCCAGCTGCGAGCACTCAGGAGGTTCCCTTTGAAAAAGAAACTTACGTGTGTCTTCATGTTCATGCTCATCGTCGCCGGCGCGACCTCAATTGCCGGCACTGCAACAACCCAGGACAAGCCCACCATTGCCAAAGATTCCATTCATATCCGAGCGTTCACCTTCAACGTGTACAAAAAGAATTACGACGTTTGGAGCTGGGTGCCCGAGATGCGGTTCCGCATCAATGGTCCAATCGCGAGCGGTAGTCAGTTTTACGTGCAATTCACGCTTCCGACTGGTCCATGGGTGAAGTTTGACTGCCAAACTAACAGCATCGAAAAAGGTTACTGGTGGAAAACGGAGTGTGGCGGCCGCCAGATTCCGGAAGACCAGAGCTCAACTTACACGGGCCCTGTTAACTTCACCATCAAAATGCGTAATGAACTTCAGGGCACCGACGAAACGATGTTCACCGGCAAGATGAAAGTCGGAAAAAATAGATCTAATGAACACGGGCCGAAGGCTGTTAACAAGTTTGTGTACTGGGTGGACCATGATTCGAACCTCCCTATCGGTTACGTCTACCTGGAGGCCGACAGCGTACACGGCTGGAAGCTTCCGAGGTTCAACGCATCGTTCTGGGTCCGCGGTGATGCTTACAAATTGGAGCCGCATCTGTTCTACCAGGGCAAAGAGGTGGGCATAAAGTTTTTCCAGGGAACTGAAGTCGGCAAGGCCAGTTGCCAGGCGGAAGAAGAGATCAACCCAACGCACTACGTTGAGGATTCAGTTCCACAAAAAGCGAAGTGGGCGCGAGTGAAGTGCAATTTTCCAAACATCTTTGGCCGTAACGAGACTGGTGAAACGTCAAACATCTTCGGCGACACGTTCACGCTGAACACGAATCCCGGCGAATACGAAATCAAGGTGCTGTGGAACAATAAGCTCGCGAGATCGTTAAAGTTTACCGTCCAGCCCGGCGGCAAGTTTGACAACGGGATTGCGACAAACAACCAACTCGGCTCAGATCGCGTCATTGTTCCGGTGCAGATCATCGGCGATCAGGACGGCATGTGGAACAAGACGGCCTGGCAAACCGAAGCGTTTTACGGCAACCCGCTCAAAGGGTTCACGGCCCTGCCTTAACAAACGAAAATTGGGAGTGTTGTATGAAATTTTTAGCAGTACTGTTTGCTTTAACGATCGGAGTGCTGGCGCTGGTCAAGTCAGCGCCACTGCAAACTGAAAACGCCGCGGCGCGCGTGCCGCTCGATAACTATATCCAGGGACATGCGACTGGCAACGGCGACTTCATGCGCAAAGCTTTTCATCCCGAAGCGAAGGTGATGGCGTTTCGCGATGGCAAGTTGACGAACATGACGGCCGAAGAATTTGCATCGCGTTTCAACGGCAAGCCCGCGGCCGACGAAGCGCAGCGAAAACGGCGGATCGAGAGTGTTGAGATCACGGGTAATGCAGGTGTTGGAAAGATCGTGCTCGAGTATCCCACGGTCACGTTTACGGATTACATGTCGTTGCTGAAGGTTGGCGACGAGTGGAAGATCGTCAACAAAGTCTTCTACGCCGAACCGAAACCGAAGTCGTAAATCAGTTTTTATCCGCGTGATCCGTGGCTGGCTGTTGTTGCGCGCCTACCCGCGTCGCAGTGCGTGCGAGGCTGAAGAGAACGAAGCCGAGCGCGATACTCGACGCGGTAAGCACAATGTAGATCAGCCACGGAGCGCGCTCTGTAAGCGGCAGCGGCTCCGGCTGGTATTCACGATTACCCACCACCTCACTCAATGAGCTTTGACCGGGCGTCGCCACGATTCGCGCCGGCAGTTGCTTCTCGAAGTCGTAATGCGGCGCCTGCACTTTCGAATTCCCGAAGAAGAGTCGCAAAGGTCGTGACAGCGGTTCTTTCAACTCAAACAAGAGCTGCCGCGCAGGCGCACTCGCCTCGATCGACAAGATGTTCAAAGTCGGATTGCTGTAGTCAGTGATTTGAAGTCGGATTTTGCGAACAATCTGATCCTCATTGAACGTGATCTCGACCGGACGTTGAGGATCGTCACCAACATGTCGTCGTAACTCACCCGTGGCAATCAAACGCACGTTTTCCGGGTCGTCGATCGCCTCAACCTGAAATGGACGTGAGAACGACTGCTCCTCAAACTTAAGTCTGAGCCGATCGCACGGCGCGCGAGCACCGAGGTCGATGGTCCAAATGGATGCATGCGCGCCCTGGTTGCGCAGCAATTGATAAGACGGCACCTCCACCTGCCACGACGACAACATGCCCTTCTCGCGCACGGTCATCCACACTTTCACTCCCGAGATCCGCGGCGCTTCTTCGTCCACAACCGGATCGCGCTGCACGCGCAGACGCAGGTAGCGATACCGGCTCGCGGGATACTGCACTCGCGCTGATTCCGCCGCGCTGTTCTGTGACGAAAAACTAAACAGCATGCCGTCGCTCGTCAGCGTTCGCCATTCGCTGCCAGAGTCGCTTCCCTGGACCTCGACTTGTCGCCTGAAATTCGAGCCGTCAGTATAGATCTCGACTTCGTTGTGTTCGCCGGGATTGTCACCGGGATCCACCGAAACTTCACTGGTCCCTGAACCCGCGAGCGCGTAATTAAACTGACGAGCATCGATCTGGTATTTCTGATCTATCTCTCTTCGTATGCGAATCGCGTACGGCACCTCGCGGTTTGCACCGTCGAAAAGACGGAGGTCTGCAAGATCGGCGCGTGCTTTGTCCATCAGCTCGAGCGGCACCAGCACTTCATACAAACCCGGCGAGCTTTGCCGTGGCCTGACTTCAACATAGTAG